>NZ_JBFUCB010000135.1:0-11608 GCF_056405435.1 Rhizobacter sp. P1_G5
GGTCAGTGCAGCGCCGACAGGAACTGCTTCAACTCCGCCGTCTGCGGCGCACCGAACACCTGCTCCGGCGGCCCCATCTCGTGGATGCGCCCGGCATGCATGAACACCACGCGGTCGGCCACCTTGCGTGCGAAGTTCATCTCGTGCGTGACCATCAGCAGCGTCATGCCCTCGTCGGCCAGCGTCTCGACCACGCGCAGCACCTCGCCGACCAGCTCGGGGTCGAGCGCCGACGTGATCTCGTCGCACAGCAGCACCGCCGGCTCCATCGCCAGCGCCCGCGCGATCGCGACGCGCTGCTGCTGCCCGCCCGACAGCTGCTCCGGCTGCGCATCGAACTTCTCGGCCAGCCCGACGCGTTCGAGCAGCTTGCGCGCCTGCGCGGTGCAATCGGGGTTCGCCTTCTTCTTGACCAGCGTCGGCGCCAGCATCACGTTGCGGCCCACGCTCAGGTGCGGGAACAGGTTGAAGCCCTGGAAGATCATCCCCACGCGCTGGCGCAGCGCGCGCATCGCCGCCGCATTGCCGTACAGCAGCGGCTGGCCGTCGACCGTCAGCGTGCCCTCCTGGAACTGCTCCAGCCCGTTCACGCAGCGCAGCAGCGTGCTCTTGCCCGAGCCGCTCTTGCCGATGATCGCGATCACCTCGCCACGCGTCACCGACAGGTCGATGCCCTTCAGCACCTCGTTCGTGCCGAAGCGCTTGCGCAGCCCGGTGATGCGGACGATGTCCGCCGCGGCGGTGTCAGGCGTGACCATGCAGTTTTCTCTCCAGTGAACGGGCCCACAGGGACACCGGGAAACACAGCGCGAAATACAGCAGCGCGACGCAGGCGAACACGGTGAACGGGCGGAAGGTCGCGTTGGCGATCGTCGAGCCGGTCTTGGTCAGCTCGGCGAAACCGATCACCGACGCGAGCGCCGTGCCCTTGATGATCTGCACCGCGAAGCCCACCGTCGGCGGCACCGCGACGCGCAGCGCCTGCGGGCCGATCACGTGGCGCAGCTGCTCGCCCAGGTTCATCGCGAGCGCGGTCGACGCCTCCCACTGGCCCTTGGGCACCGCGTTGACGCAGCCGCGCCAGATCTCGGTGAAGAACGCGCTGCTGTAGAGCGTCAGCGCGATGGCCGCGGCGGTCCAGTTCGACAGCGACAGCCCGAGCCCCGACAGCCCGAAGAACAGGAAGAACAGCTGCATCAGCAGCGGCGTGCCCTGGAACAGCTGCACGTAGCCGGCCACCAGGCGCTCGGCACCAGGCAGCTTGGCGAGCCGCGCCACCAGCAGCGCCAGGCCGACGATCGCGCCGCCGACGAAGGCGACCAGCGACAGCGCCACCGTCCAGCGCAGCGCGAGCAGCAGGTTGCGCAGGATCTCCCACAGCGTGAAGTCGACCATCGGGCTACTTTCCGAAGATGAAGCGCGGGCCGGCCCAGTTCAGCAGCCGGCGCAGCGCGATCGACAGCACCAGGTAGATCGCGGTGCCGATGATGAAGGCCTCGAACGCGCGGAAGTTGCGACCCTGGATCAGGTTCACCGCATGCGAGAGCTCGGCCGTCGCGATCTGCCCGCACACCGCCGAGCCCAGCATCACGATCACGATCTGGCTCACCATCGCCGGCCACACGCGCTTCAGCGCCGGCGGCAGTACGACGCGCGTGAACACCTGCATCTCGCTGAGCGCCAGGCTGCGTGCCGCCTCGATCTGGCCGCGCGGCGTGGTGGCGATGCCGGCACGCACGATCTCGGCCGCGTAGGCGCCGAGGTTGATCACCATCGCGAGCACCGAGGCGCCCTCCGGCGACAAGCGCACGCCCAGGCTCGGCAGCCCGAAGAACAGGAAGAACAGCTGCACGATGAACGGCGTGTTGCGGATCAGCTCCACGTACGCGCCGGCGATGAAGCGCAGCCACGCCGGGCCGTGCAGCCGCGCCCACGCGCAGGCCACGCCGAGCGCCAGGCCGAACACCGCCGACACGCCGGTGAGTGCGAGCGTGATGCCCGCGCCCTTGGCCATCAGCGGCCACTCGGCCAGCACGGCCGGGAAGTCGAGGCTGATCATCGCGAGCGTGGGTGGCTTACTGGGGCAGGTCGCCGGCGGGGCGGCCGAGCCACTTGACCGCCATCTTGTCGAGCTCGCCGGCCTTCTTCGCATCGGCGATGATCTCGTTGACCTTCGCGCGCAGCTTGTCCTCGCCCTTGGCGACGCCGATGAAGTTCGGCGAATCCTTCAGCAGCAGCTTGAACTCGGTGCCCAGCTGCGGGTTCTTCGCCATCATCGCGCCGGCCACCGAGGCGCCGGTGGCGATCAGCTGGGTCTGGCCCGACACGTAGGCCGAGACGGTCACGTTGTTGTCCTCGAAGCGCTTCACGTCCAGGCCCGAGGGCGCGATCTTGCCGAGTTCCTGGTCTTCCATCGCGCCGCGCGTCACGCCGATGCTCTTGCCGGCGAGGTCGGCCGGCGTCTTCACGGCCAGCGTCTTCGGGCCGAACACCGCCTGGAAGAACGGCGAGTAGGCGGCGGTGAAGTCGATCACCTTCTCGCGGTCGGGGTTCTTGCCGAGCGTCGAGATCACCAGGTCGGCCTTCTTCGTCTGCAGGTAGGGGATGCGGTTCGCGCTCGTCACCGGCACCAGCTCGACCTTCACGCCCAGCTTCGCGGCGATCAGCGTGGCCATGTCGACATCCAGCCCCTGCGGCTTCAGGTCGGTGCCGACGAAGCCGTACGGCGGATAGTCGGTCGGGATCGCGATCGTGATCAGCTTCTTCGCCAGCACGTCGTCGAGCGCGGTCTGCGCCTGCGCGACGGACGCCGCGAACAGCAGCGGGGCAGCGGCCAGCAGGCCGAGGGCTTTCAGGAAAGAGCGGTGGCTCATCGTCAGTACTCCGGGGTGGACGAGGAAGGGGAAGAAGACGCTGGGGGCCTTGTATGCAAGGGCTGTGCCTTGTTTTTGCCAGTCCCGACCGGCGACAGCGCGCTGCGCAGCGAGGCCAGCGGGTCGACGGCCAGGCTCGGGTCCAGGTGCGCGGCCACGCTGTCGATGTGGCGCAGCATCAAGGCGGCTGCCGCCGCGGCGTCGCCGCGTTCGAGCGCGGCGACGATCTCGGCGTGCTCGGCGCACGACTGCGCGGCTTCGTGCTTCGACTGGTACAGCACCGCGATCAGCGTGGTGCGGGCGGTCAGGTCGCGCAGGATGTCGGCCAGTGTGCCGTTGCCGGCGCACTCGGCCAGGCAGACATGGAAGTCACCGAGCAGGAAGCTGCGCTCGCCGGCATCGGCCGCTGCCACCGCGGCCTGCTCCTGCGCCACGTGCTCGCGCAGCCGCCGCAACGGAACGCCCGCCAGCGGCGCGTCCAGCGACTGCAGCAGCCCGGTCTCGATCAGGCGCCGCGCGGCGAAGGCCTCGCGGGCGTCCTCGGGCGAGGGCTGCACCACGAACCAGCCGCGCCGCGAGTTGACCTCGACCATGCCGCGTGCCGCCAGCCGCGCGAGCGCCTCCCGCACGATGGTGCGGCTGACGTTGAACAGGTCGGCGAGCTGCTGCTCGCCCAGGCGGGCGCCGGGTGCGAGCTTGCGGGCGAGGATCGCGTCGACGATGCGGTCGGCGATCTGGTGGGGCTTGGGGCGGAGGGCAGGCACCAGCAAGAGGCATGGATCGGTTGCATACAAGCCGGCTCACCAAAATGAGGCATTCCGGCACGTGGGTGGCACCGTGAGAGGGTGCCGCAGGCTTGTATGCAAGCACCGGGCCTGCGCCGGTTCAGGCGGTGCGCTCGCGGACGCGCAGCAGGGTCTTCTGCAGCAGGCGTGCATCGGCGCTCGCGCGGTGCCGTGTCAGCTGCAGCTCGTTGCTGACGGCCTGCCGGGTCTCGGACCAGTCGCGGGCCTGGGCTTCGGTCAGCAGCGCGCGCAGGTTGTCGAGCCGGAAGCTGGGCACGAGGCCCGCTTCTTCATACAGCGCGCCGAGCCAGGGGTAGTCGTGCGCCCAGCCATCGCTGTAGAGCGTCAGGCCGTGCAACTGGTCGTTCAGCCAGTGTGCGACCTCGGTCACCGGGCGGCCGTGCACCAGCAGCGTCTCGCGGTGGATGTGGTGCACCTGCTCGGCGGCCGAATCCCAATGGGTCCAGTGGCCGGCCGGCCGGATCAGGCTGCAGAACGCGCTGCCGTCGGGGAGTACGAAACCGACCTCGATCGGGTAGCTGTCGCGGCCGAAGCCCGACGCCTCGATGTCGAGGATGGGCGGCGTGGCGTCGAAGCGGGCGGTGACGAGGGGCTGCACGAGGGCCATGCGGCAGCTTAGGCAAACGGCGCGCCGGCCGGTCTGCGGAGAAGCCCGCGGTTCGGGTGCCTTTCAGCCTGGCGCGTGCCGCGAACCGGCGCAGTGCCGGCGGGTGGCCGGCGCGGGACCGCAGGCCGTTACGAACGCGGCCGACAGCATGAAGCCGATCATCAACAGGTGCAGCAGCAACCAGTTGATGATCAGGAAGGTCAGCAGCCCGCTCGCCGTCTGGACCGCAGCGCCCGGGACCACCGAGCCGTGCAGGATGCAGCCGATGGCGATCAGTGTCATCGCGCTGACCGTCACGGCCAGTCCGCGTGGGTATCGCCCGAACCGCTCGCCGCGCAGGGCCCAGGGCCGCAGCGTCTCGACCAGCCGCCCGCGCAGAACCATCCCGTGGAGCCCGGCCACCTGCAACGGCAGCAGCGCGTAGGTCAGGGCCCAGAACAGCAGCAGGGCCTCTTGGCTGTGCCCGGCAGGGCCGAGATCGCCGGGCAGCATCAGCACGATCGGCAGGGTGCCGATCCCGAGGAGGTGTGTCGCGATGCAGTTGAACGCGATGCCGAGCAGCAAGCCGACCGGGGCCGCCAGGGTGTGTGTTCGTTCCAGGTGGCATGTCGCCAGACGGGTTGCGGCGAGGGCCGGGGCCAGGAGGTGGGTGTGATTCATGGTGTCTCCCTGAGATTCGCGAGCCTGCGAATCGGCCGCCTGGGAAGCGTAGAAGATTGCTGGCGAATCGGCGCACGCCGGGCCATACAAGTTGTTCATGCCGCCTTCTCCGAAATGCATGGGCTGCACGATGTCTGCGTGATTGCTGCCCAGGGCGCAGGTTCACGAAGCTGCCACACGCTCCCCCCAGACTGCGCGCTTTTCAAGCATCACCGAGGATGGATCGAATGGACCGCCGGATCTTCTTGTCGAATGCCCTGCTGCTGGCTGGTGGGAGCGCGGTGCCGGGGCTGTCGCAGGCCCAGACGGCGCCTGCCGTGGTCACGCGCGACGCGATGCGCCCGCAGTTTCCGTCCGGGGTGCAGTCGGGCGATGCGCGGGCCGACAGCGCGATCGTCTGGACGCGCAGCGACCGGCCGGCCCGCATGTGGGTCGAGTGGTCGAGCACCGCGAGCTTCGCGAACCTGAACCGCGTGCGCGGACCCCACCTGCTGGAAGACTCCGACTTCACCGGCCGCCTCGACCTGACCGGCCTGCCGGCCGGCCAGGAGGTGTTCTACCGCGTCGTGCTGCAGGACCTGCACAACGAGCGCGTGCTGTCCGAGCCGATGGCCGGCCACCTGCGGTTGCCAGCCGCCTCGCACGGCAAGCCGCTGCGCGACGTGCGCTTCGCGTGGAGCGGCGACACGGCAGGCCAAGGCTTCGGCATCAACGAGGCCTGGGGCGGCATGAAGATCTACGAGCAGATCCGCCGCGTGAACCCCGACTTCTTCCTGCACAGCGGCGACACCATCTATGCCGACGGGCCGATCCAGGCGCAGCTGAAGCTGCCCGACGGCTCGACCTGGAACAACGTGGTGACCGAAGAGGTCAGCAAGGTCGCCGAGACGCTGAACGAATACCGCGGGCGCTACCGCTACAACCTGCTGGACGCGAACATCCGCCGCCTGTCGGCCGAGGTGCCGCAGATCTGGCAGTGGGACGACCACGAGGTCAGCAACAACTGGTCGGATTCGAAGGACGTGTCGGGCGACGCGCGCTACACCGAGAAGAACGTGCCGCTGCTGGTGGCGCGCGCGAGCCGCGCCTTCCTCGAGTACGCACCGCTGCGCCGCGGCCCTGATGCCGAGAGCGAGCGCGTGTACCGCCACCTGCCGCAGGGGCCGCTGCTCGACGTGTTCGTCGTCGACATGCGCAGCTATCGCGGCGCGAACAGCGCGAACCTGCAGGCCGACGAGACGCCGGACAGCGCCTTCATGGGCCGCCCGCAGATCGCGTGGCTGCTCGACGGGCTGAAGCGCTCGAAGGCGACCTGGAAGGTGATCGCCGCCGACATGCCGATCGGCGTGCAGGTGCCCGACGGCAAGGATGCGCAGGGCCGTGACAAGTGGGAGGCGATCGCCAACGGCGACGACGGCGTGCCGCTGGGCCGCGAGCTCGAGATCGCGCGGCTGCTGCGCGAGATCAAGCGGGCGAACATCAGGAACATCGTCTGGCTGACCGCCGACGTGCACTACACCGCGGCCAACTTCTATGACCCGCGCAAGGCGAAGTTCAGCGATTTCCTGCCGTTCTGGGAGTTCATCTCCGGCCCGCTGAACGCCGGCAGCTTCGGGCCGAACAAGCCCGATGCCACCTTCGGCGTGCAGGTGGTCTACGGGAAGGCGCCGCCGTCGCAGAACGTGGCGCCGAGCGAGGGCTACCAGTTCTTCGGGCAGGTCGACATCGACGCGAAGACCAAGGCGTTCACGGTGAACCTGAAGGACCTGGCGGGCAGCACCTTGTTCACCAAGACGCTGCCCGCCGCGTAGCGTCAGTTCGCCGAGATCTTCACGATGCCGCCGCGGCGCAGGATGTACAGCGCGCCGTCGGCACCCGTCAGCATGTCGACCGGGTCGCCATCGAGCTTCGCGAACGCATAGGCGGCGTTGCCGTTCGCGAGGTCGATGCGGCCCACCGTGTGCGCCACGTAGTCGGCGAAGAAATAGCTGCCGCGGTACATCGCCGGGAAGTTGCCGCCGGCCGGGTAGAACGTGCCGCCGGCGATGCACTGGCCGACGAAGAAGCCGCCAGGCCCGTTGCCTTCGGGATTGGTCGCGCTGTGCTTGTAGGTGAAYAGCGGGGCCGTCATGCCGGCGGCAATGCGCTCGTTGCCTTCGGAAGTCGGCCAGCCGTAGTTCGCGCCGGCCGTGCCGACGTTCACCTCTTCCCAGGTCACCTCACCCACATCGTTGATGTGGATGCGGCCGTCGGTCGGGCGCACCGCGAACGTGAACGGGTTGCGCAGGCCGTAGGCCCACACCGCGCCGAAGTCCGCGCCGTTGCTTGCCGCAAAGAACGGGTTGTCGGTCGGGATCGTGCCGTCGTCGTTCAGGCGCAGCAGCTTGCCCCACAGCTGGGTCTTGTCCTGCGCCGGCGTGCCGCGCGCGTTGTCGCCGACGCCCACGTACAGCTTGCCATCGTTGCCGAAGTGCATCGCGCCGCCGTTGTGGTTGGTCGCGGCCGACAGGGCCGGCAGGTTGAAGATCACGGTCGGATTGCCGGGGGCCGCGACATCGCCGGCGGCCGTGTAGCGCGTGATGCGGTTGTGCGTGCCGTTCTGCGTGGTCGTGTGGTAGACGTAGACCCAGCCGTTGGCCGCGAAATTCGGGTGCAGCGCAACGCCGATCAACCCGCGCTCGCCCTGCGAGTCGACATTCGCCAGCGAAACGAAAGGCTGCACCTGCAGCACGCCGTTCTTCACGACGCGCAGCGTGCCACCCTGCTCGGCGACGAACAGGCGGCCGTCCGCCGCCTGTGCGAACGCGGTCGCGCTGGTCAGGCCGTCGACCCACGACTCGTTCTTCGTGAAGCCGGCAGGCAGTGCCACGGTGCCGCCGAACTTGACGGTGACCGCGGTCCAGTCGGACTTGTTGCCGGCGGCGTCGCGGGCGCGCGCCCGGATCACATGCTGGCCGCTCGCATGGTTGGCCGTCACGACGCTCGCGCTGAACGGCGCCGTCGTGTCCTCGGTGCCGAGTGCCGCGCCGTCGAACTGGAACTCGACACCGGCGACGCCGACGTTGTCGGTCGCGGTGGTGGTGATGTTCAGCGTGCCGGTCAGGTTGGTCGCGAGGTTGACCGGCGCGGTGATCGCGATGGTCGGCGCCTGCGTGTCCGGGCCTTGCGGGGTCGTGACGGTCACGGTCACCGCGGTGCTGGTGGTCGCCGCACCGGTGTTGTCGGTGGCGCGTGCGGTCAGCGAATGGGCGCCTGCCGTGGCAGGCGTCCACGAGAAGGCGAACGGCGTCGCCGTGTCGGTGTTCAGCAGCGTGGCGCCGTCGAGGAACTCGACCTTCGCGACCGTGCCGTCCGGATCGGCCGCGGTGGCCGTCAGCGTCATCGCGGTGCCGACGACGCCGGTCGCGGCTGCCGCGAGCGTGACGGTCGGCGGCTGGTTGGTCGCCGGCCCCTGGTCGGTGAAGGTCGCGGTGTAGGTGGTGTCGGCCGCCGGCGTCGAGATCGTGTGCGTCGCGCTGCCGCCGTCGCTCCAGGTGGCGAAGGCGTAGTTGCGCCCGTTGAGCACCTGCGTGGCGGCGCCGATGTCGCGCTCGATGCCGACCACGCCGGTGAAGGTGTTGGGGCCGGTCACCGGCTGGCCGTCGATCGTCAGCGCCAGGCCGGCCGGCACGGTGGCGAGCGTGACCTGCGCCTTGCGCGGCTGCACGTCGCGCGTGACCTCGGTGGTGCGGCCGTTCGAATCGGTGGCCTTCAGGTGGAATCGGTACCAGATGTTCGACGAGGTCTCGCCGCGCACGGGAATGGTCACCGTGCCGCTCGCGCCGGCGGTTGCCAGCTGGAGCGGGTGGGTGTGGGTGTCGTGGTGCAGGTCGGCCCACCAGCTGAGCGAACTCGCGGGCAATGCACCGTCTTCCGGATCGGTGGCGCTGCCGGTGAAGGTCAGGGTGTCGCCGGCCGCGAAGGTCGCGCCTTCGGCGGGGCTGTCGATCTGCGCGATCGGCGGGTTGCCGACCGGCGGCGGGGGAGGCGCGGGGGTGTCGCCGCCGCTGCCGCCGCTGCACGCGACGAGCAGCAGGCTGGCGGCCAGGGCAGCCAGCCGGGCCGTGTTCAGCAGGGAAGAAGGACGTTCAGCCATGGGAATCCTCGGATCGCGTGTGCGTGCTTGCAATGGCGTGCTTGTGGCATGTCATCCTGCGCCGGCGTGTGTCACCGTCGCAAGGAATGTCGCGCATTGTGTCCTCCATTCGCCCGCGCTGCAGCGGTGGGGCGACCGATCGCAAATCGGTATCGGTCGCCCCCTTGCGCGCGCTCAGGTCGGCGCGATGCGCGCGATGTTGACGCGCGTCAGCACCAGCAGCGCCCCGTCGTTGGCGACCCGCAGGTCGACCGGTTCGCCGGCCGTCTTCGCGAACGCATAGGCGGCATTGCCGTTCGCGAGGTCGATGCGGCCGATCACGTGCGTGACGAAGTCGCCGAAGAAGTAGCTGCCGTGGAAGCGCGCCGGGAAGCTGCCGCCCGCCGGGTAGAACGCGCCGCCGGCAATGCACTGGCCGACGAAGAAGCCGCCCGGGCCGCTGCCCGGTGGGCTGGTCGCGCTGTGGCGGTAGCTGAACAGCGGCGCGGTCAGGCCGGCCGCCACGTTGTCGGGCCCTTCGGAGCCCGGCCAGCCGTAGCTCGCGCCGGCGACCCCGACGTCGATCTCCTCCCAGGCGTTCTCGCCGACGTCGTTGATGTGGATGCGGCCGTCGCCCGGGCGGACCGCGAAGGTGAACGGGTTGCGCAGCCCGGTTGCCCACACGGCGCGGGCGTTGCCGGTGTTGGTCGCGTAGAACGGGTTGTCGGCCGGGATCGAGCCGTCGTCGTTCAGGCGCAGCAGCTTGCCGAACAGGCTGTTGCGGTCCTGCGCCGGCGCGCCGCGTTTGTTGTCGCCGACGCCGACGTACAGCTTGCCGTCGGTGCCGAAGTGCATCGCGCCGCCGTTGTGGTTGGTCGCGGCGAGCGTCGGCATGCCGAACAGCGCGGTCGGCGGGCCGGCGGCCACGTCGCCGTTCGCGGTATAGCGGCTGATGCGGTTGTGCGTGCCGCCCTCGGTGGTGGTGTGGTGCACGTAGACCCAGCCGTTGCTCGCGAAGTCGGGGTGCAGCGCGACGCCGATCAGCCCGCGTTCGCCGCTCGCGTCGATGTTGGCGAGCGTCGCGAACGGCGTCGGCAGCAGCACGCCGTTCTTGATCACGCGCAAGCGCCCGCCCTGCTCGGCGACGAAGATGCGGCCGTCCGGCGCTTGTGCGAAGGCCGTCGCGTCGGTCAGGCCGCCGACCCAGGCATCGTTCTTCGTGAAGCCTTCGGGCACCTGCACGTCGTTGCCGAACTGCACGATGCRCGTGACCCAGGCGGAGCGGTTGTTCGAGGTGTCGCGGGCGCGGGCGCGGATCACGTGCTGCCCGGTGGCCAGGCGCGTCGTCGTGACGCTGGTCATGTACGGCGGGTTGGTGTCGTCGCTGCCCCACAGCGCGCCGTCGATCTGGAACTCCACGCCGGCGATGCCGACGTTGTCGCTCGCGGTGGCCGTGATGTCGATGCGGCCGGTCAGGTTGGCGGCCAGGTTGGCCGGCGTGTTGAGCACCAGGGTCGGCGGCTGCGTGTCGGCCGCGAGCGCATCGGGCACCTCGGGTCCGTCGGCCGGGGGGCTGTCGGCCGTCACGTCGCCTCCACCACATCCGCCGAGCAGCAGGCCGCTGCCCAGCACCATCGATCCGATCGCCGATCGCCAGTTCGCCATGTCAGTCTCCGTCAGTGCGGTGCACGCAGGGCAATCGGCGTGCCGCACTTCGTGGCGGGCGTGTCACGTCCGGGACAGGCCGGCCGCGGGTTCGCTCCGTAGGCCTTGCCGATGCGGCGCGGTATACCTTGCCGGTGTCCAGCGGAGTCCGACCGTGAACCTGTCACCCGAAGTTCCACCGCGCCCGCACCATGCGGTCTGGCCGCGCCGCCTGCCGCGCGCGCTGGCGATCCCGTCGACCACGCTGTGGTTCAACCTCGAGGTGGTCGCGCAGCGTTTTCCGGACAAGCCGGCCTACCTGTTCTTCGGCCGGGCGCTCGATTTCCGCACGCTGCGCGAGCAGGCGGAGCAGGTGGCCGGCTGGCTGCAGCAGGCCGGCGTGCAGGCCGGCGACCGCGTCGCGCTGTACCTGCAGAACTGCCCGCAGTACGTGGCCGCGTACTACGGCATCCTGCGCGCGAACGCCGTCGTCGTGCCGGTCAATCCAATGAACAAGGCCGAGGAGTTCGGCCACTACATCACCGACCCCGAGGCACGCGTGGCGATCTGCAGCGCCGACCTGACGGGCTTCGTCGCGCAGGCGAATGCCGCGCTGCCCGAGGCACGGCGACTGCGGGACGTGCTGGTGCTGCGGTACGCCGATGCGCTGCCCGAGGCGATCGACCCTGCCATTGCCCCGCCGCCGGCGATGGAGGCCTGGCTGCGCTCCGATCCGCCACTCCCGGAAGGAAGGTCGGAGCGCTACACCCGCTGGGCCGATGCGCTCGCGCAGCGCCACGTGCCCGGGCCGCACACCGCGCGGCCGGACGACCTGGCGCTGCTGCCCTACACCTCGGGCACCACCGGGCTGCCGAAGGGCTGCATGCACACGCACCGCACGCTG
>NZ_JBFUCB010000136.1:0-11595 GCF_056405435.1 Rhizobacter sp. P1_G5
ATCGTCGTCAGCGCGATCACCGACCCCACCGACAGGTCGATGCCGCCCGACAGGATCACGAAGGTCATGCCGACCGCGACGATGCACAGGAAGGCGTTGTCGATCAGCAGGTTCAGGAACACCTGGGCCGAGAAGAAGCCGGTGTAGAGCACCGAGCCGAGGAGCGCCATCACGAGGAACAGCGAGACGGTCGCCGCCAGCGGGATGAACTTCGGGTCGAGGCGCAGGCGCTTTGCGGACGCAGCCGCTGGCGCGGCGCTCATCGATTGGGCGTGCGTATTCATGCCTTCGCTCCCGGCCGTTCTGCCATCGCGGGCCGCTGCACCAGCGAGCGCAGGCTCTGCCGGAATTCCGGCGATTGCAGCAGCATCACCGCGAACACCACGCCGGCCTTGACGACCAGGTTGACCTCGGGCGGCACGCCCAGCGAGTAGATCGCATAGGTAAGCGTCTGGATGATCAGCGCGCCGATCACGCTGCCGGCCAGGCTGAAGCGGCCGCCGGTCAGCGCCGTGCCGCCCAGCGTCACCGCGAGGATCGCGTCCAGCTCCATCAGTTGCCCGGCGTTGTTGCCGTCGGCGCTCTTCACGTTCGAGCTGACGATCAGCCCGGCCGCGCCGGCGCACAGCCCGCAGAAGGCGTACACCCACACCGTGATGCGGCGCGCCCGCACGCCGGCCACGCGCGCTGCCGACGGGTTCACGCCGACCGCCTGGATGAACAGCCCGAGCGCGGTGCGCGTCGTCACCCACCACAGCAGCACGAACACCGCCGCCGCGATGAACAGCGAGAACGGCAGCCCAAGCAGGTAGCCGCTGCCGAGGAAGAAGTACGGCCCGTAGTAGATGGTGATGATCTGCCCGCCGGTGATCAGCTGCGCGATGCCGCGGCCGGCCACCATCAGGATCAGCGTCGCGATGATCGGCTGCATGCCCACGCGCGCGACCAGCACGCCGTTCCACAGCCCGCACAGCAGCGCGACGCCGAGCGCGCCGAGCAGCGCGGCCCACATCGGGAAGCGGCTCGCATGCGTGGCCACGCCGTCGACGATCACCAGCGAGCCGCCGATCATCCAGGCCGCGATCGCCGCCGCGATGGCCACCACCGCGCCGACCGAGATGTCGATGCCGCGCGTCGCGATCACCAGCGTCATGCCGAGCGACACCAGCATCAGCGGTGCCGCGCGGTTCAGGATGTCGATCAGGCTGCCGTACAGGTGGCCGTCGCGCCATTCGAGGTGCAGGAAGCTGCTGTTGAACACGGCGTTCAGCAGCAGCAACAGCAGCAGCGTGACCAGCGGCCACGCCAGGCGATGTTTGAAGAGTGCGCTCATGCCTGTGCCGCAATCACGTGGTAGACCGCCTGCTCGCTGCTGCCTGCCGGCAGCTCGGCGACCTTGCGGCGATCGCGCAGCACCGCGATGCGGTGCGAGACGCGCACGACCTCGCTCATCTCCGACGAGATGAACAGGACCGACATGCCCTGCTGCGCGAGGCGCAGGATCTCGTCCATGATCTCCTGCTTGGCCGCGACGTCGATGCCGCGCGTCGGCTCGTCGAGGATCAGCAGCCGCGGCTCGGTCGCGAGCCAGCGCGCGAGCATCGCCTTCTGCTGGTTGCCGCCGGACAGCAGGCCGATCGGCGTCTCGATGCTCGCGGTCTTGATGCCCAGCGCCTTCACGAAGCGCTCGGCCATCTCGGCCTGCTGCTCGCGCGACAGCGTCTTCGCGAGGCCGTGGCGGGCCTGCAGCGCGAGCGCAATGTTCTCGCGCACCGACAACTCGGCCACGATGCCGTCGGTCTTGCGGTCTTCGGGGCACAGGCCGATGCCGTGGCGCACCGCGTCGGCCGGGCTGTGCAGGCTGGCGGGCTGGCCGTCGACCTGCAGCGTGCCCTGGTCGTTGGCGGCCAGGCCGAACAGCAGCCGGGCGAGTTCGGTGCGGCCGGAACCGAGCAGGCCGCCCAGGCCCAGCACCTCGCCCGGGTACAGGTCGAGGTCGACCGGCTGCAGTTGCCCCTGCTGGCCGAGGCCCTGGGCGCGCAGGAAGGGCTGGCTGTCGTGCGGGCGGGCGCTCGGCGCGGCAGTCGACTGGCTCGCCAGCTCGCGCCCGATCATCGCGGTGATCAGCGCCGGCGCGTTCAGCTCGGCGGCCGGGCGCTCGCAGACGAACTCGCCGTTGCGCAGCACCGTGATGCGGTCGGAGATCGCGTAGACCTGCTCGAGAAAGTGCGTGACGAACAGGATCGCGAGGCCCTCGCCACGCAGCTGGCGCAGCACCGTGAACAGGCGCTTGACCTCGTCTTCATCGAGGCTGGAGGTCGGCTCGTCGAGGATCAGCACCTTGGCCTCGACGCTCAGCGCGCGGGCAATCGACACCATCTGCTGCACCGCCACCGAATAGGTCGCGAGGCCGCGCGTCACGTCGATGTCGAGGTTCAGCCGCGTCAGCAGCTCGCGCGCCTGCACGTTCATGCGCGCCCAGTCGATGCGCCAGCCACCGGCCGCGCCCTTGCGCGGGTAGCGACCGGCGAAGATGTTCTCTGCCACCGACAGGTTGGTGCAGAGGTTCACCTCCTGGTAGACGGTGCTGATGCCCAGTTGCTGCGCCTGCTGCGGCGTGGTCGGGCAGATCGCCGCGCCGGCCAGCGTGAACTCGCCGGCATCGGCCGCATGCACGCCGGTCAGCACCTTGATCAGCGTCGACTTGCCRGCACCGTTCTGCCCCATCAGCGCATGCACCTCGCCGGGGAACAGCCGCAGGCCGACGTTCGTCAGCGCGCGCACGCCGAGGAACTGCTTGCTGACGCCGCGCAGTTCCAGGACGGGAGACGGTTCGGCGACGGCGCTCATCACTTGTTCTTGTTGTAGACGTCGASRAACACSGCGGCCAGCARCACCASGCCCTTGATGACCTGCTGGTAGTCGATGCCGATGCCCAKGATSGACATGCCGTTGTTCATCACGCCCATCACGAAGGCGCCGATCACCGCGCCCATCACCTTGCCGACGCCGCCCGAGGCCGAGGCACCGCCGATGAAGCAGGCCGCGATCACGTCGAGCTCGAAGCCGACGCCGGCCTTCGGCGTCGCGGTGTTCAGCCGCGCGGCGAACACCAGCCCGGCCAGCGCCGCCAGCACGCCCATGTTGATGAAGGTGTAGAACGACAGCCGCTCGGTCTTGATGCCCGACAGCTTGGCCGCCTTCTCGTTGCCGCCCAGCGCGTAGATGCGTCGGCCGATCGTGCTGCGCCGCGTGACGAAGTCGTAGCCCACCATCAGCAGCACCATGATGATCAGCACGTTCGGCAAGCCACGGTACGAGGCCAGCAGGTAGCTGAAGAACAGGATCACCGCGGCGAACGCCGCCGTCTTGCCGAGGAAGAACGGGTACGGCTCTTCTTCCATGCCGTGGCGCGTCTGCGCGATGCGCCCGCGCACCTTCAGCACCACCATCACCAGCACCGTGATCACGCCCAGCAGCAGCGAGGTCAGCCGCAGCTCGGCACCGGCGAACAGGTCGGGGATGAAGCCCGAGCTCAGGCGCTGGAACTCGACCGGGAACGGCCCGACCGACTGCCCTTGCAGCAGCGCGAGCGCCAGGCCCTTGAACACCAGCATGCCGGCCAGCGTGACGATGAACGACGGGATGCGGAAGTACGCGACGAACCAGCCCTGCGCCGCGCCGATCACGCCGCCCACCACCATGCAGCCGAGGATGGTCCAGATCCAGTGGATCTCGTAGTTCACCATCATCACCGCGGCCAGCGCGCCGATGAAGCCGGCCACCGAGYCGACCGACAGGTCGATGTGCCCGGCCACGATGACCAGCAGCATGCCCAGCGCCATGATGACGATGTAGCTGTTCTGCAGCACCAGGTTCGTCAGGTTCAGCGGCTTCAGCAGCGTGCCGTCGGTCAGGTACTGGAACAGCCCCATGATCGCGACGAGCGACAGCAGCATGCCGTACTCGCGCATGTTGTTCTTCAGGAAGCCGCGGTACTCCTTGGGCGGCACGGCGGCCGCCGCGGCGATGTCAGTTGCCATGATTCGTTTCTCCGGCCAGCAGGCCGTGTTCAGTGTCCAGCTTCGGCGGCGCGTCCATGCCGTCGTGCGATCCGGCCTTCATGATGGCGCGCATGATGCGCTCCTGCGACGCCTCGGCCGCCGGGAACTCGCCGACGAAGCGGCCTTCGTTCATCACGTAGATGCGGTCGCACATGCCCAGCAGCTCGGGCATCTCCGACGAGATCATCAGGATGCATTTGCCCTCGGCCGCCAGCGCGTCGATGATGGTGTAGATCTCGTACTTGGCGCCGACGTCGATGCCGCGCGTCGGCTCGTCGAGGATCAGCAGTTCGGGCTGCGAGAACAGCCACTTGCTCAGCACCACCTTYTGCTGGTTGCCGCCCGACAGGTTCACCACCGGCTGGTACACGCTCGACGAGCGCGTGTTCAGCCGGCGGCGGAAATCGCTCGCCACGGTGAATTCGCGCCCGTCGTCGATCACGCCGTGGCGCGACACCGCGGACAGGTTCGCGAGCGTGGTGTTCTTCTTGATGTCGTCGGCCAGCACCAGGCCCAGGCCCTTGCGGTCCTCGGTGACGTAGGCGATGCGGTGGCGAATCGCCTTCTGCACCGTCGAGGTGTCGATCACCTCGCCGTGCATGCGCACCTCGCCGCTGATGCGCTGGCCGTACGAGCGGCCGAACACGCTCATCGCGAGCTCGGTGCGCCCGGCGCCCATCAGGCCGGCGATGCCGACGATCTCGCCGCGCCTGACGTTCAGGTTCACGCCCTTCACGACCAGCCGGTCGGCGTGCACCTGGTGGTGCACCTTCCAGTCGCGCACCTCGAAGACGGTCTCGCCGATCTGCGGCGTGCGCTTCGGGTAGCGGTCGGCCATCTCGCGGCCGACCATGTTGCGGATGATCCGGTCCTCGCTGATCGCCTCGGCCCGGCAGTCCATCGTCTCGACGGTGCCGCCGTCGCGCAGCACGGTGATCGAGTCGGCGACCTTCGAGACCTCGTTCAGCTTGTGCGAGATCAGGATCGCCGAGATGCCGTGCGCCTTCAGCTCGAGCAGCAGCTCGAGCAGCGCATTGCTGTCGCTCTCGTTCAGGCTCGCGGTCGGCTCGTCGAGGATCAGGAGCTTGACCTCCTTCGACAAGGCCTTCGCGATCTCGATCAGCTGCTGCTTGCCGACGCCCAGGTTGGTGATCAGCGTCGACGGCGATTCCTTCAGCCCGACCTTCTCCAGCAGCTCCTGCGTGCGCCGGTGCGACTCGAACCAGTCGATCACGCCCAGCTTCGCGCGTTCGTTGCCGAGGAAGATGTTCTCGGCGATCGACAGCAGCGGCACCAGCGCGAGCTCCTGGTGGATGATGATGATCCCGAGCTTCTCGCTGTCGGAGATGCCGGCGAACTTGCGCAGCTCGCCCTGGTAGTGGATCTCGCCGGTGTAGGAGTCGTGCGGGTAGACCCCGCTCAGCACCTTCATCAGCGTCGACTTGCCGGCGCCGTTCTCGCCGACCACGGCATGGATCTCGCCCCGGCGCACGACGAGGTTGACGTCGTTCAGGGCGGTCACGCCGTGGAATTTCTTGGTGATGCCGCGCATCTCCAGGATGGCATCCATCCGTAGTCCTCTTGCTCTCTCCGACTGCAAAAAAGGTTCTGCGCGATCGCGCAGAACCCAAGCCGCTTGCGCTCGAAAAATTACTTCAGCTGCGCTTCGGTGTAGTAGCCGCTGCCGACCAGCACCTGCTTCCAGTTGCTCGCGTCGACGCTGACCGGCTTCAGCAGGTACGAGGGCACCACCTTCACGCCGTTGTTGTAGGTCTTGGTGTCGTTGATCTCGGGCTTCTTGCCGCCGAGCACCGCGTCGACCATGCCGACCGTGACCTTGGCCAGCTYGCGCGTGTCCTTGAAGATGGTCGAGGTCTGCTCGCCCTTCTGGATCGACTTGACCGACGGCACTTCGGCGTCCTGGCCGGTGATCACCGGCATCGGCGACTTCGGGGTGCCGTAGCCGACGCCCTTCAGCGACGAGATGATGCCGATCGACAGGCCGTCGTACGGCGACAGCACGGCGTCGACGTGGGCACCCGAGTAATAGGCGCTCAGCAGGTTGTCCATGCGAGCCTGGGCGACGGCGCCGTCCCAGCGCAGCGTGGCGACCTTGTCCATGCCGACCTGCTTGCTGCGAACGACGAGCTTGCCGCTCTTGATGTACGGATCGAGCACCGACATCGCGCCGTTGTAGAAGAAGAACGCGTTGTTGTCGTCGGCCGAGCCGCCGAACAGCTCGATGTTGAACGGGCCCTTGCCGCTCTTCAGGCCGAGCTTCTGCTCGATGTAGCTGGCCTGCAGCACGCCGACCTGGAAGTTGTCGAAGGTGGCGTAGTAGTCGACGTTCTTCGAACCCTTGATCAGGCGGTCGTAGGCGATGACCTTGACGCCCTTGTCGGCGGCCTTCTGCAGCACGTCGGTCAGGGTGGTGCCGTCGATCGCGGCGATCACCAGCACCTTGGCGCCCTTGGTGATCATGTTCTCGATCTGCGCCAGCTGGTTCGGGATGTCGTCCTCGGCGTACTGCAGGTCGGTCTTGTAGCCCTTCTCCTGCAGGTACTTGACCATGTTGGAGCCGTCGGCAATCCAGCGTGCGGACGATTTCGTCGGCATCGAGATCGCGATCGGGCCCTTGTCCTGCGCGTGGGCTGCCAGCGGCGCGATGGCCACAACGGCAAAAGTGGCCAGCGAGGCCAGGATCGTACGGATGTTTTTCACTTCTCTGTCTCCATTCATGGGGGGTTCGTCATCGCCGCTCCACTGGGCGGCGGCCGGAGCGCGGCCTGCTCCGGCAGGCTTCGCGGTTCACTGCGAAGTCCAGTCCTACCCCATCGCTCAATACTTGCGATTGGGGAATTCCTTGGCTGCGACTTCCATCGGGAAGACGCCTTCCTGCGTCACGATGCGCTTCGGGATGGTCTTGCCGGCCACCAGGTCCTTGACAGCCTGCATCAGTTGCGGGCCGAGCAGCGGGCTGCATTCGACCGACACGTTCAGCTTGCCGGCGATCATGGCCTCGAAGGCGCCCTTCACGGCGTCGATCGAGATGATCACGATGTCCTTCGCGGGCTTGAGACCCGCTTCCTCGATCGCCTGGATCGCGCCGATGGCCATGTCGTCGTTGTGCGCGTAGAGCACGTTGATCTTCTTGCCCTCGGCCTTCAGGAAGGCTTCCATCACTTCCTTGCCCTTGGCACGGGTGAAGTCGCCGGTCTGCGAGCGGATGATCTTGAACTTCGGATCGGCCTTGATGATTTCCTCGAAGCCCTTCTTGCGGTCGATCGCCGGCGCCGAGCCGACGGTGCCCTGCAGCTCGACGATGTTCACCTCGCCCTTCTGGTCCTTCATCTTCTCGACCAGCCAGCGGCCGGCGCGGCGGCCTTCCTCGACGAAGTCGGAGCCCATGAAGGCGACCCACAGGCTGCTGTCCTTCTCGTCGACCGCGCGGTCCGACAGGATCACCGGGATCTTGGCGGCCTTGGCCTCGCGCAGCACCGTGCCCCAGCCCGATTCGACGACCGGCGAGAACGCGATCACGTCGACCTTCTGCGCGATGAAGCTGCGGATGGCCTTGATCTGGTTCTCCTGCTTCTGCTGCGCGTCGGAGAACTTCAGGTCGATGCCGGCTTCCTTGGCCGACGACTTGATCGACTCGCTGTTGGCGGTGCGCCATTCGCTCTCGGCGCCGATCTGGCTGAAGCCGAGCACGATCTTCTTCTGGGCGAAGGCCTTGAACGGCAGGGCCGCGGCCAGGGATGCCGCAGCCATCGCTGCGAACAGGGAACGTCTTTGGAATTTCACGGTTGTCTCCTCTTGGTGGGTGGCATGAAACACGCGCGGCTTTTGCTGCCGCATCAAAGCGCAAGGGCGGTGAGGCTCAGGCGGGTGGAACTCCTCTTTCCTTGGTTCAAGCCAGCGTGTAGGCCGTCTTGACCGTGGTGTAGAACTCTGCGGCGTAGCGGCCCTGCTCGCGCGGGCCGTGGCTCGATCCCTTGCGGCCGCCGAACGGCACGTGGTAGTCGACGCCGGCGGTCGGCAGGTTGACCATCACCATGCCGACCTTGGCCTGCCGCTTGAATTGCGTCGACAGCTTCAGCGATTGCGTGACGACGCCGGCGCACAGGCCGAACGGCGTGTCGTTGGCGAGCGCGACGGCGTGGTCGAAGCCATCCGCCTTCAGCACGCAGGCGACCGGCCCGAAGACCTCCTCGCGGGCGATGCGGTGCTGCGGCTGCGCGAGGAACAGCGCCGGTGCCATGAAGTGCCCGCGCGTCGCGCGCTCCAGCAGCTCGCCGCCGGCGACATGCTCGGCGCCTTCGCTGCGGGCGATCTCGAGGTAAGAGAGGTTGGTGTCGAGCTGGGCGCGGTCGACCACCGGGCCGATGTCGATGCCGCGTTCCATCGCGTGGCCGACCTTCAGCGCGAGCGTGCGCTGGCGCAGCTTCGTGACGAAGCGGTCGTGCACCGTCGCGTCGACGATGATCCGGCTCGACGCCGTGCAGCGCTGGCCGGTCGAGAAGAACGAGCCCTGCACCGCGCATTCGACGGCCTGGTCRAGRTCGGCATCRGCCAGYAYCACCAGCGGATTCTTGCCRCCCATYTCRAGCTGCACCTTGGCGCGCCGGGCAGCGGTGGCTTTCAGGATCTGCTCGCCGGTGCCCACCGAGCCGGTGAAGCTGATCGCATCGACCAGCGGGCTGTCGACCATCGCCTGGCCGACCTGGCGGCCGCTGCCCATCACCAGGTTGAACACGCCCGCCGGCAGGCCGGCGCGGCTGATGATCTCGGCCAGCGCCGCGGCACAGGCCGGCACCAGCTCGGCCGACTTGAAGACGACGCTGTTGCCGTAGGCGAGCGCCGGCGCGATCTTCCACGCGGGGATCGCGAGCGGAAAATTCCACGGCGCGATGATGCCGACCACGCCGACCGGCTCGCGCGTGATGTCGACCTCGACCCCCGGGCGCACCGACGGCAGGTGCTCGCCGGCCGCGCGCAGCGCCTCGCCGGCGAAGAACTTGAAGATGTTGCCGGCGCGCGCGGCCTCGCCGATCGCCTCGGGCAGCGTCTTGCCTTCCTCGCGGGCGAGCAGCTGGCCGAGCTCGTCCTTGCGGGCGAGGATCTCGCTGCCGATCTGGTCGAGCGCATCGGCGCGCCGCTGCGGCGTGCTCAGGCCCCAGGCCGGCGCGGCGTCGGCCGCGGCGCGGATCGCGATCTCGGCCTGGTTGCCGTCGGCGCGGGCGTACTCGGCCACCACCTCGTCCAGGTCGGACGGGTTGCTGCTGATGCCGGTCGTGACGCCGGTCTCCCAGCGCCCGTTGATGTAGTTCTTGCAGCTTTGCGCCATGGCGGTCGGGCTTTCGGTCGGGCGTTCGTTCACAGGGCGCGCACGCCGCCGATCGCGAAGCCGCGGTCGACGAGGGACAGCGGGTTGACCAGCGGCGCACCGAGCGCCGGAAGGTCGATCTCGAAGCGGTCGCCCGGTTCGACGCGGATGTTGTCGGAGAAGCTCAGCGTGGCGGTGCCGAAGAAGTGCAGGTGCACGTCGCCCGGCTGGCGGTGCGCCGCGTACTTGAAGTGGTGGTACTCGAGGTTGGCCAGCGAATGGCACATGTTGGCCTCGCCGGTCAGGAAGGGCTTCTCCCAGCGGATCTCGTTGCCGCGGCGGATGCGGCTCGTGCCTTCGAGGTGCGCCGGCAGCGCGCCGCTGCGCAGCTCGGGGCCGACCGCGCAGACGCGCAGCTTCGAGTGGGCGAGGTACAGGTAGTTCTGGCGCTCGGTCACGTGGTCGGAGAACTCGTTGCCGATCGCGTAACCGAGGCGGTACGGCTGGCCGTCCGGGCCGATCACGTACAGGCCGACCAGCTCGGGCTCCTCGCCGCCGTCGAGCGCGAAATCAGGCATCGCCAGCGGCGCGCCGGGCGCGGCGACGATGCTGCCGTTGCCCTTGTAGAACCAYTCSGGCTGCACGCCGGGCTGGCCGTCGGCCGGGCGGCCGCCGTCCATGCCCCACTTGAACATGCGCATCGAGTCGGACAGCGATTCCTCGCCAGTCGACAGCTTCTGGTGCATCGCATCGCGTGCCGAGGCGCTGCCGGTGTGCGTGAGGCCGGTTCCGGTGACGAAGCAGTGCGCGACATCGGGGTGCGCGAGCGGCGTCAGCACGCGCTGCTCGCGCAGCARGGCCTCGTACGGCAGCGCGTCGCCGGTAAGGGCCGGTTGCGCCAGCACGTCGACCGGCACCCGGCGGGCGATCGCGGCCTGCGCCAGTTCGTAGGTGCTGACGAAACCGCCCACGGCGCGCACCGAACGGCCGTCGTCGGCGACGCCGCCCACATGCTGCGTGCCGTTCTCGGCGAGGAACTGGATCAGTCTCATGGGGCGGTCGCGTCTCGGTCGGGCGAGCGGGGGCTCGGGTGAAGGTGCCGCATCCTAATGAGCGGAGCTATAACTTTCTAATAGATATTTGCCGCAAACACATATACGATCCGGCATCCATAAAAACCCCTGGTCGCGTCCCGAGACAACGCGCCCCGCATGACGAACTACACGCACTGGTTCATCCGCGCCCGCCTGAAGACACGGCAACTGCTGCTGCTGGTGGCACTCGACGAAGAAGGCAACATCCACCGCGCGGCGCAGGTGCTCAACATGACGCAGCCGGCGGCGTCGAAGCTGCTGAAGGACCTGGAAGACGTGCTGGAGGTGCCGCTGTTCGAGCGGCTGCCGCGCGGCATGCGGCCCACCTGGTACGGCGAGACGATGATCCGCCATGCGCGCGTCGCGCTCAGCAGCCTGAACCAGGCGCACGACGAGCTGGAGGCGATCAAGGCCGGGCGCTTCGGGCAGGTCAGCGTCGGCGCGATCACCGCGCCCGGTCTGGTGCTGCTGCCGCCGGCAGTGGCGCTGGTGAAGCAATCGCACCCGAGCCTGCGCATCGGCGTGCAGATCGAGACCAGCGACGTGCTGCTTGAGCGGCTCGCGCAGGGCAAGCTCGACATGCTGGTGGCGCGGCTCTTTGCGCAGCACGACAAGACCGACCTGCGCTACGAGACGCTGACCGAGGAGCCGGTGTGCGCGATCACGCGGCCGGGGCATCCGCTGCTGTCGGTGGCCCACCTGGGGCTGCGCGACGTGGTGAACGCCGGCTGGATCGTCTCGCCGAGCGGCAGCGTGCTGCGGCACCGCTTCGAGCTGATGTTCCAGGAAGACGGGCTGGAGGCGCCGATCAACGTGATCGAGACCTCGGCCCTGCTGTTCATGACGAAGATGCTGCAACAGAGCGACATGATCGCGGTGGTTGCGACCGACGTGGCGCGCTACTACGCGGCGCACGGCATCGTGTCGATGCTGCCGATCGCGCTGCCCTGCCAGATGGATGCGTTCGGCATCATCACCCGCACCGACCGGCTGCTGTCGCCGGCGGCGAAGGTGATGCTGAAGGCGCTGAAGACGGCGGCGGTGACCGTCTACGGCGCCCGCTTCGACGTGGCCCTGGAGTAGTCAGGACCAGCCCGCGTCGACCTTGAAC
>NZ_JBFUCB010000137.1:0-11561 GCF_056405435.1 Rhizobacter sp. P1_G5
CGGTAGCGGTCGACCTGCGCATCGAGCGCCGCGCCCGACGGCTCGGGCTGCGCCACGGCGCCGGTCGCGAGAGTGCTTTCCCAGCGCCACCAGGCCAGCGCCATGTGGCGTGCGGTGTCGGCATCGGCATGCAGGCCTTGCGCGAGAAAGGGCAGCATGGCGTGCCGCCGATCGGCGGGCGCGATCGCCGCGAACCGGGCCCAGGCGTCGGCCAGCCCCACATCGGCCGGTTGGRAGAAGCCGCCGATGTCCTCCTCGCGCGCGAGGAAGGTGGCGCGCAACAGCAGCCCCGTCACCGCGCCGGGATGCGCCATCGCATACGCCAGCGCGAGCGTGGCGCCCCACGAACCGCCGACCACCAGCCAGCGCTCGATGCCGAGCGCCTCGCGCAGCGTCTCCAGGTCGGCCACCAGGTGGGCGGTGGTGTTGTCGACCGTGCTGCCGCGCGGCCGGCTCTGGCCGGCACCGCGCTGGTCGGGGCTGACGATGCGGTAGCGGGCCGGGTCGAAGAAGCGGCGCAGCGGCGGCGAGCTGCCGGAGCCCGGGCCGCCATGCAGCACCACCACGGCGATGCCCTGCGGGTGGCCGCTCTCCTCGACATGCAGCACGTGGCCGCCCGGCACACCAAGGGCGTGCAGGCGGTACGGTGCGGTTTCGGCGTAGAGCATGGACGGGGCATGGTAGCCCGCGACCCTGCCGCCGCGCTTCAGTGCTTACCTTGCGCATAGGCCTGGGCGGCAGTGTCCAGCGGCACCGGCTTGATGCGCGAGGCCATGCCGGCGCAGCCGAAGGCCTCGAAGCGCGCGATGCACAGGTCGCGCGCCGCCGCGGTGGCGTCCTTCAGGAAGCGGCGCGGGTCGAACTCGCTGCGGTCGCGGGCCATCGCACGGCGCATCGCGCCGGTCATCGCGAGCCGGATGTCGGTGTCGATGTTGACCTTGCGCACGCCGTGGCGGATGCCTTCGCGGATCTCCTCGACCGGCACGCCCCAGGTCGGCGCGATCTCGCCGCCGTGCTCGCGGATCACCGCCAGCCACTCCTGCGGCACCGACGACGAACCGTGCATCACCAGGTGCGTGTTCGGGATGCGCGCGTGGATGGCCTTGATGCGGTCGATCGCCAGGATGTCGCCGGTCGGCTGGCGGCTGAACTTGTAGGCGCCATGGCTGGTACCGATCGCGATGGCGAGCGCGTCGATGCCGGTCTGCGCGACGAAGTCGGCGGCCTGCTCCGGATCGGTCAGCATCTGCTCGTGCGTCAGCCGGCCGGCCGCGCCGACGCCATCCTCTTCGCCGGCCGTGCCCGATTCGAGCGAGCCCAGGCAGCCGAGTTCGCCTTCCACCGACACGCCCACCGCATGCGCCATCTCGGTGACACGGCGCGTGACGCCGACGTTGTAGTCGTAGCTCGACGGCGTCTTCGCGTCTTCCAGCAGCGAGCCGTCCATCATCACGCTGGTGAAGCCCGAGCGGATCGACTGCAGGCACACCGACGGGCTCGCACCGTGGTCCTGGTGCATCACGATCGGGATGCCGGGGTACATCTCGGCAGCGGCCTCGACCATCTTGCGCAGGAAGGGCTCGCCGGCGTACTTGCGCGCACCGGCCGAGGCCTGCAGGATCACCGGGCTGTCGGTGCGCTCGGCCGCCTGCATGATGGCCTGGATCTGCTCCAGGTTGTTGACGTTGAAGGCCGGCACGCCGTAGCGGTGCTCGGCGGCGTGGTCCAGCAGTTGTCGAAGCGACATCATCGGCATCGGAAGCTCCTCATGCGGCCAGCAGGTTCTTGCGCTGCTCGACGAGCCGCATGACCATCGGCGTGAAGATCAGCTGCATCGCGAGTTCCATCTTCCCGCCCGGCACCACCAGCGTGTTGGCGCGCGACATGAACGAGTCGTGCAGCATCGACAGCAGGTACGGAAAATCGATGCCGCGCGGGTTGGCGAAACGGATCACCACCAGGCTCTCGTCGGCGGTCGGGATGGTGCGCGCGATGAACGGGTCCGAGGTGTCGACCACCGGCACGCGCTGGAAGTTGATGTGCGTGCGCGTGAACTGCGGGCAGATGTACTCCACGTACTCGTGCATGCGGCGCAGGATCACGCTGGTCACCGCCTCGGTCGAATAGCCGCGCGTGCTGCGGTCGCGGTGGATCTTCTGGATCCACTCCAGGTTGATCACCGGCACCACGCCGATCAGCAGGTCGGCGAAGCGCGCCACGTCGACCTTGTCGGTCGTCACCCCGCCATGCAGGCCCTCGTAGAACAGCAGGCTGCTCGGCGGCAGCGGCGCCCACGCGGTGAAGGTGCCGGGCGGCTGCCCGTACGGCGCCGCTTCCTCGTCGTTGTGCAGGTACTTGCGGCTTTGCCCGGTGCCGGTCTCGGCATAGCTGCGAAACAGCTCCTGCAGCTCGGCGAACAGGTTGGCGTCCTCGCCGAAGTGGCTGAAGTGCGGCCGGTGGTTCTGCTCGGCCTCGGCCATCGCCGCCTTCATGGCCTCGCGGTCGTAGCGGTGGAAGCTGTCGCCTTCGACGATCGCGGCCGCCACGCCCTCGCGGCGGAAGATGTTCTCGAAGGTCTTCGTGACCGAGGTGGTGCCGGCGCCGGACGAGCCGGTGATGGCGATGACGGGGTGCAGCGCGGACATGGCGGCGCCCCTCAGACCGTGGCCGCGAACAGGCCGCGCTTGCCGAACAGCGGCGAATCGTAGGCGGCCGCCGGTTCGTCGCGGTGGTAGGTCTCGATGCGCGCCACCTCGTGGCGCGAACCGAAGACGAAGCCGATGCGCTGGTGCAGCGCGTCGGGCTGCACCTCCATCAGCCGCGAGCGGCCGGTGCTCGCGCCGCCGCCGGCCTGCTCGATCAGGAACGAGATCGGGTTCGCCTCGTACAGCAGGCGCAGCCGGCCGGCGCGCGACGGGTCCTTGCTGTCGCGCGGGTACAGGAACACGCCGCCGCGCATCAGGATGCGATGCGTCTCGGCCACCAGCGAGGCGATCCAGCGCATGTTGAAGTCGGCGCCGCGCGTGCCGCTGCGCCCCGCCAGGCATTCATCGACGTAGCGCTTGACGGCCGGTTCCCAGAAGCGGCTGTTCGATGCGTTGATCGCGAACTCACAGGTCTTCTCCGGGATGCGCAGGCCGGGGTGGCTGAGCACCCATTCGCCGAGCAGCGGGTCGAGCGTGAAGGCATGCGTGCCGCGGCCCAGCGTCAGCACCAGCATGGTCGACGGGCCGTAGATCGCGTAGCCGGCGCAGACCTGCTGCGTGCCGGGCTGCAGGAAATCCTGCGGCTGCGGATCCTGCCCGGGCGCGACCGCGCGCAGCACCGAGAAGATGCTGCCGACCGCGACGTTGACGTCGATGTTCGACGAGCCGTCGAGCGGGTCGAACAGCAGCAGGTACTTGCCGCGCGGATGCTCGGGCGGCAGCGTGTACGGCGCCTCCAGCTCCTCGGACACCATGCCGGCCGTGTGACCGCCCCACTCGGTGGCGCGCAGGAACAGCGCGTTGCCCAGCACGTCGAGCGTCTTCTGCTCCTCGCCCTGCACGTTGCCGGTGCCGGCGCTGCCGAGCACGCCGTCCAGCGCGCCATAGGCCACCTTGCGCGCGATGGTCTTGCAGGCGAGCGAGACATCGGTGATCAGCGCGTTCAGGTCGCCGGTGGCCTCGGGATGGCGGCGTCGCTCCTCGATCAGGAACTGGGTCAGGGTCGATCGTCCTCCGCTGAGCATGGCGTGTCTCCTGGTTTACTGGTGGATCGGTGTGCGCACCGGCAGGCGGGCCAGCAGGTCGGCAGGCGCATCGAGGCGCCACACGCCGGCGGCCGGAGCGGGGCCGTAGCCCCAGGCGGCCCACGCGGCCTGGCTGCCGGCGGCGCTCGCGGCGGCCAGGTCGGCCGGGCCGTCGCCGACCATCAGCACGCTGGCGGCCGAGACGCCGAAGCGGCGCGCCGCCTGCTGGATCAGCAGCGGCGACGGCTTGCGCTGCGCCGGCGCATCGGCGCCGTGCACCTGCGCGAAATGCCCCAGCAGCCCGGCGGCGTCCAGCACCGCGCGCGCCAGCGGCGTCGGCTTGTTCGTCACCACCGCCATCGGGTAGCGCCCGCCCAGCCGGGCCAGCAGCGCGTCGACGCCCGGGTAGGCGCCGCCCTGCGCCGACGGCGTGTCCAGCGTGGCGGCGTCGAAGCGCAGGCGCAAGCGGGCCGCGAGCACCGGCAGGTCGTGCAGCCCGCAGGCCTCGAGCGCGCGCACGATCAGCGCGTCGGGCCCGTCACCGATCCAGCCGCGCACGGTGGCCACGTCGAACGGCGGCAACGCCGCCTCGGCCAGTGCGGCGTTCAGCGCCAGCGCGATGCCGGCGGCGCTGTCGACCAGCGTGCCGTCAAGGTCGAAGCAGAGGGCGGCGACCCGCATCACGCGCTTTCGGCGAGATCGCGGCGCTGCGCGTTGACGCACAGCGCGGCGATCGCCTTCGGGTAGTCGCCGCCGCTGAACACCGCCGAGCCGGCCACCAGCGTGTCGGCGCCGGCGGCCACCACACGCCCGATGTTCTTCGCGTTGATGCCGCCGTCGACTTCGAGCCAGACCTCGCGCCCGCTCGCGTCGATGCGCCGCCGCGCGGCCTCGATCTTCGGCAGCACGCCCTCGATGAAGGCCTGGCCGCCGAAGCCCGGGTTGACGCTCATCAGCAGCACCAGGTCGAGCTGGTCGAGCACGTGGTCCAGCACGTTCAGCGGCGTCGCCGGGTTCAGCGCCAGGCCGGCCTTCACGCCGAACGACCGGATCAGCTGGACCGTGCGGTCGACGTGCTCGCTGGCCTGCGGATGGAACGAAATGATCGACGCGCCGGCCTGCGCGAACATCGGGATCAGCGCATCGACCGGCTTGACCATCAGGTGCACGTCGATCGGCACCGGCCGGTCGCCGCGCCGGCAGTACGGCGCGATCGCCTGGCACACCATCGGCCCGATCGTCAGGTTGGGCACGTAGTGGTTGTCCATCACGTCGACATGGATCAGGTCGGCGCCGGCCGCGATGACCGCGCGGACCTCGTCGCCGAGGCGCGCGAAATCCGCCGACAACAGGCTGGGCGCGATGCGGATGGCAGGGTTCATCAGCGGGTCTCCTGGTACAGCGCCTGCACCGGCGACGCGGTGCGGGCCGGGCGCGCGATGCGGATCAGCTCGTCGAGACCGAGGCCGGCCAGGCTGGGCAGCACCAGGCCGGCGCCGCGGAAGTCGCTGTCCTGGGTCCAGAAGGTCGGCGTCACCAGCGTCCACAGGCCGGCGGCCGTGGCGGCACGCAGCCCGTGCGCCGAATCCTCGACGGCCAGCGCCTGCTCGGGCGGCAGGCCCAACGTGTCGAGCGCGAGCCGGTAGATGTCGGGCGCCGGCTTCTTCGCGCGCACCTGGTCGCCGCAGGCGATCACCGCGAACAGGTCGAGCCCGCGCGGGCCCAGCGTGGCGTTGAGCAGCGCGTTGATGTTGGCGGCGGTGGTGGTGCTCGCGATCGCCAGGTGGCAGCCCTGTGCCACCGCTTCGTTCAGCAGGCGCTCCACGCCGTCGCGCAGCGTGACGCCGCCTTCGCTCACCACCTCGCCATAGAAGCGCGTCTTGTCGGCATGCAGTTGCGGCACCAGGGCCAGCAGGCGCTGGCGTTCGGCCGTGCCGAGCGGCAGCGACGCGATGTACGACGCGATGCGCTCCTTGCCGCCCGGCACCTCGAGCAGCTGCCGGTATTCGGCACGGGTCCAGGTCCAGCCGAGCCGGTACTGCTCGAACACGCTGTTGAACGAGATGCGGTGCGCTTCCTCGGTGTCGGCCAGCGTGCCGTCGACGTCGAAGATCAAGGCTTCAATGCTCATGGTCTCGCTCCTGGGGTGGTGCCGGCGAAGACGCGGCTCGCGAGCACGTCTTCGGCCTGCAGGGTGCACAGTTGCTCGCGCGTCAATCGCCRCTCGGCGCCGAACAGCCGCGTCGCGTGGCGCAGCCGGATGCGGTCGAGCGCATTGCGGATCGAGCGTGCGTTGGCGAAATGCGGCTGCTGCCGGCGCAGGCTCAGGTAGCGGGCAAAGGCCGGCTCGGCCGCGTCGTCGAAGCGGTAGTTCAACCGGGTCAGCATCAGCTGCGCGATCAGCATCAGCTCGGCCTCGCTGTAGTCGGGGAAGTCGATGTGGTGCGCGATGCGCGACGCCATGCCGGGGTTGCTGGCGAAGAAGGTCTCCATGCGGTCCTGGTAGCCGGCGAGGATCACCACCAGGTCGTCGCGCTGGTTCTCCATCACCTGCAGCAGGATCTCGATCGCCTCCTGCCCGTAGTCGCGCTCGTTCTCGGGCTTGTACAGGTAGTAGGCCTCGTCGATGAAGAGCACGCCGCCCATCGCCTTCTTCAGCACCTCGCGCGTCTTCGGCGCGGTGTGGCCGATGAACTGGCCGACCAGGTCGTCGCGCGTCACCGCCACCAGGTGACCCTTGCGCACGTAGCCGAGCTGGCGCAGCACCTCGGCCATGCGCATCGCGACGGTGGTCTTGCCGGTGCCGGGGTTGCCGGTGAAGCACATGTGCAGCGAGGGCGGCTGCGACTGCAGCCCCTGCTCGGCGCGCAGCTTGTCGATCAGCAGCAGCGCGGCGATGTCGCGGATGCGGCCCTTCACCGGCGCGAGGCCGATCAGTTCGGCATCGAGCTGGTCGAGCATCGCGCGCGCCGCCGACGCTTCCGGCATCTCGCCGGGCGGCTGACACAGACTGTCGCGGTCCTCGTTCATGGCGCGGTCACTCCTGGCGCATTCCGTACCGTTCGCCCTCGGGCGAACGCTGCACGGCGTAGCTTTCGATGCTGTAACGCAAGCTTCGGCCCTGCTCTTCGGTGCGGATCAGCCGGAAGCCCGGTTCCACCGCCGGCCGGTTGACGATGAAAGACAGCACCACCGACTCGGTGCCATGCGTCGAGTCGAACGCGGTCAGGCGGATGTAGTGGTCGGGGAAGGTCTTGCGGCACTGCCGGAGCTCGAGCATCACGCCGGCCGCGTCGGACACGTCGAACATCGGGTTGCCGAACATCTCCCAGAAGGTGTTGCGCGGATGCGGGTCGTCGGTGTATTCGATGCCGATGGCCCAGCCCTTGCCGAGGGCGTGGTCGATCTGGCGGACGACCTGCACGTCGCTGAGGTCGGGCAGGAAGGAGAAGGTGCCTTGGGTGATTCGCATGCGAGGTCTCCAGGGGTGTCGAGGATCAAGCCACGGCGAGGGTGGGCACGTAGTCGGAGCTGTCGGTGGGCGTGTAGTTGAAGCTGATCTCGCCCCAGGTATCGAGCGCCGCGCGCAGCGGGCCGCACCATTTCGCCGCCTCGGCCAGGATCGCCGGGCCTTCGTTCGCGATGTCGCGGCCCTCGTTGCGCGCCAGCACCATCGCCTCGAGCGCGACGCGGTTGGCAGTGGCGCCGGCCTGGATGCCCTGCGGGTGGCCGATGGTGCCGCCGCCGAACTGCAGCACCACGTCGTCGCCGAACAGGTCGAGCAGCTGGTGCATCTGGCCGGCGTGGATGCCGCCGGAGGCGACCGGCATCACCTTCTTCAGCGCGCCCCAGTCCTGCTCGAAGAAGATGCCGCGCGGCAAGTCGACCACGGTGTGGGTGTCGCGGCACACGTTGTAGTAGCCCTGCACCGTCATCGGATCGCCTTCGAGCTTGCCGACGGCGGTGCCGGCGTGGATGTGGTCGACGCCGGCCAGGCGCATCCACTTCGCGATCACGCGGAAGCTCACGCCGTGGTTCTTCTGGCGGGTGTAGGTGCCGTGGCCCGCGCGGTGCAGGTGCAGGATCATGTCGTTCTGCCGGCACCAGTGGCTCATCGACTGGATGGCGGTGTAGCCCACCACCAGGTCGACCATCAGGATCACCGAACCGAGCGACTTCGCGAACTCGGCGCGGCGGTACATCTCCTCCATCGTGCCGGCGGTCACGTTCAGGTAGCTGCCCTTGACCTCGCCGGTGGCGGCACTCGCCTTGTTGACGGCGTCCATCACGAACAGGAAGCGGTCGCGCCAGTGCATGAAGGGCTGCGAGTTGATGTTCTCGTCGTCCTTCATGAAGTCGAGGCCGCCGCGCAGGCCTTCGTAGACCACGCGGCCGTAGTTGCGCCCGGACAGCCCGAGCTTGGGCTTCGTGGTGGCGCCGAGCAGCGGCCGGCCGAACTTGTCGAGCCGCTCGCGCTCGACCACGATGCCGGTGGGCGGGCCGGCGAAGGTCTTCACGTAGGCCACCGGGAACTGCATGTCCTCGAGGCGCGCGGCCTTCAGCGGCTTGAAACTGAACACGTTGCCGATGATCGACGCGGCGACGTTGGTGATCGAGCCCTCCTCGAACAGGCTCAGGTCGTAGGCCACGTGGCAGAAGTACTGGCCGGGGTTGTTCGGCACCGGCTCGACACGGTAGGCCTTGGCGCGGTACATGTCGCAGGCGGTCAGGCGATCGGTCCAGACCACCGTCCAGGTGGCGGTGCTCGATTCGCCGGCCACCGCGGCGGCGGCCTCGATCGGGTCGACCCCGTCCTGCGGCGTGATGCGGAACAGCGCCAGGATGTCGGTCGCCTTCGGCACGTAGTCGGCGTTCCAGTAGCCCATCTGGGCGTACTTCAGTACGCCGGCCGAATAGCGTTTCCTGGCATCGGTGATCTGCGTTGCGTCTTTCATGTGGCCCATGGACACTCTCCTTGCTCGGTTGAGTCGAATGTAGGGATCGCGATGCATTCGGAATAATTGATTCTTTTCGTCAACCCATAAGCTTCGACTGATGCTCAAGAACGCCACCTTCCGCCAGCTCGCGGCCTTCCATGCGGTGTCGCGGCTGGGCAGCGTGTCGCGTGCCGCGAGCGAGCTGCACCTGACACAGCCGGCGGTGTCGATCCAGCTGAAGCTGCTGGAGGAGAGCGCGGGGGCGCCGCTGCTGGAGAAGAGCGGGCGCGGCGTGCGCCTGACGGCCGCGGGCGAGCTGATGGCCGGCTATGCGGCGCGCATCCTCGAGCTGTGGCGAGAGGCGGGCGACGAGATGGCGGCGCAGCGCGGGCTGTTCTCGGGCACGCTGCGGGTGGGTGCGGTGACGACGGCGGAGTACCTGCTGCCGCCGCTGCTGGTGGCCTTTGCCGGCCAGCACCCGGAGGTGAAGGTGAAGCTGCAGGTGGGCAACCGCGACGAGATCGTGCGCATGCTGGCGACGCAGGAGGTCGACATCGCGATCATGGGCCGGCCACCGGCCGAGCTGAAGACGACGGCGGTGGCGTTCGCGAAGCACCCGATGGCGTTCCTCGCGTCGCCGGAGCATCCGCTGATGAAGCAGCGCCGGCCGGCACTGGCCGACCTGGTGGAGGCGAACCTGCTGGCGCGCGAGCGCGGCTCGGGCACCCGCACGACGCTGGAGCGGCTCTACAAGGAGGCCGGCGTGCCGCTGCGCATCGGCTCGGAGATGTCGAGCAACGAGGCCATCAAGCACATGTGCGCCGCCGGCTTCGGCGTGGCCTTCCTGTCGCTGCACACCTGCGCGCTGGAACTCGAGGCGGGGCTGCTGGCGGTGCTGCCGATGGCCGGCAACCCGCTGCAGCGGGATTGGTACGCGATGCACCTGGCGTCACGCCGCCTGCCGCAGGTGACGTCGGCGTTCAAGCAGTTCCTGGCGGACGAGGGACAAGGGGTGATCGATGCGCGGCTGCGGGGGCTGCGGCCGGTGGCGAAGCGTCGCGCAGCGGCCCCGAGGAAGGCATCTTCGCGTTGACCCTTCACGTCGACCCGGCCGGCGTCAGCAGCTGCAGTTGCCGCCACGCCGGCGCATCCACCGGAAACGCCACCGCGCCGGGTGCCGCCAGGCACAGGTGCTGCGCGGCCGCGATGCGCTGCCGCTGGTAGCCGCGCCTCAGCACCTCGACGCAATGCGGCGGGCTCATGACCTGCCCGAGGAAATGGCGCACCCCGGACCTGAAGCGGCCCGCCTGGCTGCGCCACCAGGCCGCCACCGCCGCCTGCTGCGGCCACGGCAGGTCTTCGTCCATGTCCATCGCCACGCGGTCATCGGCAGGGTCGTCGCCAGGTCCGGCATCGATGTCGTCCGGTGCCGGACGGTCCAGCCCGAGAGCCGCCAGGTCGGCGCCGGTGATGAAGCTGAAGGCCTCGCCGGCCGGCCGCGCGGTGGCGGGATCGCCCATGCGCTCGATCAGCCACTCGGCATAGCGCACGTCGCCCGTGTGCCCGACGCCCGCGATGAGCGCATGCATTGCTTCGGGCTGAGCCGCCAGCAGCGCCAGCAGCGCGCGTGCGTCGGCTCCGTCCAGCACCTTCAGCACCCGGCGCAATGCACGCTGCTGCCACGGGCTGGACGCCGCCGCCAGCAACGACAAGGCGTCGATCGAACGCCCCCGGTCGCCCAGCAGCAAGGCCGCCGCGGCGGCCCGGTAGCGGCACTCGGCATCGCCATCGGCCAGCGCCCGCAGGCAGGCCGGCAGCAGGTCCACGCGCCCCAGTTCGCCGGCGCAGCGCAGCGCGCGGGCGCGCAGCGACGGGTCGGCATCGTCCAGCGCTGGAGCCAGCGCGGCGCCGGGATCCACGCGGTGGACCGCGCAGCCAGCCAGGCCGATGCGCCGCCACAGCGGCGATGCGGCGTGCAGCATCGCGCGGATCGTCCCGCGCAGGAACTGCGGCGACACCCAGCCGAACGCGGCCTCCAGCATCGGCACCCAGCCGGGCTGCTGCTCGGCCAGCGCCAGCAGTTGMGCCACCTGCCGGCCGTCGCCGCGCTCCAGGGCCAGCAGCGCCAGCGGTGCCGCGGCCCACGGCGTGCCGTCGGCCAGCAGGCGCCTGCAGGCATCCCAGGCCGTCGACGCCTCGCGCAGCCCGTCGACATGCGCCGCCAGCCGGCTGTCGAGGGCCTCCAGGTCGTCGAGCAGGTAGTGCGGCTGCGCGACGGCCAGGCTGCGCAGGTGCCACAGGAAGGCGGCCTGCCCCGCATGCTCCTCGGCGATGTCCTCGTACCGGTCCATCGGCCTCAGGGCTGCTGGCGGGCCCGGTAGCGGTACGGCGGCCCCGGCAGCTCGTCGTCATCGGGCAGCTCGCCCGGCGACGCGAGGAACGGGTTCGTTCCCGGATCGAGGCCTTGCAGCCATGCATCCCAGAACGCCTCGTTCTGCGCAGGATCGTAGGCCTGCCCCGGGTCACAGGCCTGCGGCGGCACGGGCGCCCCCTCGGACGGAAAATTCTCGAACAGGTCTGGCTTGCGCTGCGCGAGCTCCACGTCGATGGCATGGAAGCGCAGCAGCCGGTGCATGCACGCCTCCCACCAGTCGTCGAAGGGCCGGGGATCGTTCAGCACATGGCGCACGAGGCTGCGCATCCACACCGCCTCGCGGCCCGGATCGGGATCGGTGCCCAGGTCGTGCAACGCGTTGTCCAGCAGCGTGATGGCCGCCCGCAGCGGCCCGAGCACCGGGCCGGCCCACACGCTCTCGTCGAGGTCCACCCGCACGCAGTACGCCGGGTGCACCGCGCCGGCCCACGCCGCTGTGATGTACAGCACGGCCTCGTGG
>NZ_JBFUCB010000138.1:0-11557 GCF_056405435.1 Rhizobacter sp. P1_G5
GGCTGCGTCCCCTCGTCATCAACAGGTCCGGCGCGTGCGGCGCCGGCGATCACATCGGCATTTCCTGGGCGACTCGGCGAAGGAAGACGTGACGTACTGCATGGCGGGAGCTTAAGCGCGATATCTACGGACGTCCGCCTCCCCCTTGCTCCTCGCGCTCACATGTTCATGGGACGCATCGTGGCGTCCGTGCCCTGCAGAAGCGGCGTCACGCCGCCTGCGGCGCACATGAAACGGCGGCCGCTCCACGAGATCCTTTTACCTCTCGTTACGCCTGGTGTGCCGTCATCAGTGGGCCACCGCCAGGCGGCGCACGAGGCCCGGCAACCAGCGGGTGGCGCCGTAGAGGAACTGCCCCTTCGGCGTGGGCACCACCATGAAGCGCTTGCGGGCGATGGCATCGAGGAGGACGCGTGCCACGTAGTCTGCCGTCACCGGTGCGATCCACGCTTCGGCCTCGCGCACCGCGGCCGGCTTGGTCTTGTTCTCGGTGTCGAATCCCGGCGTGAGGGTGGCCGGAGGGCACAGCACGGAGACCTCGACGCCGTGCCTGCGGTACTCGGAGTAGATCGATTCGCAATAGCCGACCACGGCGAACTTGGTCGCGGCATAGGCCGCCCAACCGAACGTGCCCACGAAACCAAGGATCGAGGACGTGTGGATCAGGTGGCCGCTCCCGCGCGCGCGGAAGAGCGGCAGGAACGCATGGCTGAGGTGGACCGTGCCCATGAAGTTCAGGTCCATCATCGAGCGATAGTCCTCCAGGGGCAGCTCTTCGAGATAGGCTGCGACCGCCCGCCCCGCGCAATTGATGACGTGCGTGGGCGTGCCGACCCGGGCGGTCAGGTCATCGCGCAGGGCCAGAACGCTGTCGTGGCGGGAGACGTCGACGACAAGCGTCTCGATGGTGGCGCGGCAGCCGGACATGCCGACCAGTTCGGCGCGTGCCTGGTCCAGCGCCGCGACGTGCCGCGCGGCGATGATGATCCGGCAGTCGAGCATGCACAGCCGCCGCGCGATGGCCAGGCCGATGCCTTGCGACCCCCCGACGATCAGGACTGTGTCTGAATCACGGATTCGACCCATCGAATTCTCCTTGTTGCAATGCCCGCACGTACTCAGATGATCTGCAGCGCCTTGGCGTGATGCGCCAGACGCTCCAGGGCATGGTCCATCTGCTTCGGTTCGAGTCCGCTGGTCACGCTCAGCCTGATGCGGGACTGTTTCTCGGGCACCCCCGGGAACACGACCGGCGTGACGACGATGCCGTCGTCATAGAGGCAGCTGCAAAGCGCCTTGACCTTGAGATCGTCGCGGACCATGACGGGAAAGATGGCCGAGGCGCTGGCTCCGATGTCGAAGCCCAGGGCACGCAATCCGCGTCCGAAGTACTCGACGTTTCGCCACAGGCGCTCGCGGATCGAGGGTTCGTCGTCGAGGATGCGAAGGGCCTCCAGGACGGATGCCGCGACGGACGGGAGCACGGATGCCGAGAACACATAGTGCCGGCTCGCCATCTGGAGATAGCGGATCAGCCGGCGCGATCCCGCCACGAAGCCGCCGACGCTGCCCAGGCTCTTGCTGAAGGTGCCGGCGACGATGTCGACCCCGCCGAGGATGCCGAAGTGTTCCGCCGTCCCCCGCCCTCGAGCGCCGAACACACCGGTGGAATGGGCCTCGTCGAGCATCAGCATCGCGTCATGGCGGCGTGCAAGCCTGACGATGTCCGCCAGCGGCGCCAGGTCGCCGTCCATCGAGTACACGCCCTCCACGACGACCAGCCGGTTGGCGTACTGGCTTCGCGAGCGAACCAGGATGCGCTCGAGCGCGTCGAGGTCGTTGTGCGCGAAGGTCCGCATGGGTGCGCCGCGGCAGCCTTCCATGACACTGCCATGCACGCAGCTGTCCACGATGGCGAGGTCGTTGCGCCGCAGCAGCGCCGACAGGACGCCGCAGTTCATGCCGAAGCCGGAGCTGTACAGCAGCGCGGCTTCGCAGTTCGTGAAGGCGGCGAGTTCTCGCTCCAGCCTTTCGTGCAGATCGGTGTTGCCGATGGCGGCGGGCGACGCGCTGGTTCCGGCGCCGTAGCGCTGGGTCGCGGCGATGCTGGCCGCGATGGTCGCCGGGTGCCGGGACAGGTCCAGATAGTCGTTCGATGCCAGGTTGATCACCTCGACGACGCGTCCGCTGTCGCGGTCCAGCAACCTGGCGAGGCCTGCCGAGCCGCCGGTTCTCACTCGCCGGTAGTGGTAGTGCCTGCGGCGCACCAGGTCGTCGACATACGCCGACAACTGCTCGAAGCGCTCGGCGAATGCCAAGGTGTCCTGCTGCGAAGCGACAAGGAACTCGTGCAGGCTCGAATGCCGCGAGTCGATCGGGCCCGTGGCCTTCGTGCGGCGGTCGTGCTCGTCGTGCGCCGTCGTCGCCACCCGGCTGCTGCAGTTCTCGGATTGATCCAGCACGTGAAGTTCCTTTCAGGCGGCGACGGGGTGGGCATGCCGTGGGCCCTGCTCATGGGCGGGCCGGTCGCTGCGGGCGACCGCGTCGAGTCGGCCGCCGACGTGGGCTGCGTGCGCGGCACTGCGCTGGAGCTTTCCACTGGTGGTTCGGGGAAGGCTGCCCTGGCTGACCAGCACCACGACGGCGGGGCGTACGCCGTGCCGCTGGGCGACCTCCGCCATGATCGCGTCGAGCACGGGCTGCGGATCGCTGCGCCATGTCCGCTTGATCTCCTGCACGATCAGCAGCGACTCGCGTCCGTTCTCTTCCAACGGCAGCGCGACGCCGGCATGCCGCCCGATCGCCGGATGGCAGGTCTCGACCGTCGCCTCGATGTCCTGGGGGTGATGGTTGACGCCGCAGATGACGATCAATTCCTTCAGGCGCCCGACGATCGTCAGCCCGCCGTCTCGAACGAAGCCGAGATCGCCGGTGCGCAGGAATCCTGCGCCGGCATCGCCGGCAATCCGCGCGTTGAAGACACGCTCGGTTTCCTCCGGCAGGCCCCAATAGCCGTGCGCAACGCTGCTGCCCCGGACCCAGACCTCGCCCACCCGGTCCGCGGGACACGGCCGCAGGGTGTTCGGGTCCACGATGACCACGTCGAGTCCGGCCAGCACCTGCCCGCAACTCACCAGCCGTTGCGCCGGCTCGGCGGCCTGCGGGGCGGCGACCCGGCCCTGCCCGAGTGCAGACGTTGCCACATTGACGACGCGTGCCGGCTCGCCTTCAGGCCCGCCCGACACCATCAGGGTCGCCTCGGCGAGCCCATAGCACGGGAAGAACGAACGGCTGCGAAAACCGCACGCCTCGAAACGCGACGCGAATCGCTGCAGCGTGTCGGCGCACACGGTTTCGGCGCCGCAGAAGGCCACCTCGAGGCTGCTCAGGTCGAGGCCGGCCAGTTGCTCCTGAGGCACCTTCTCGAGGCACAGCTCGTATGCGAAGTTCGGCGCCCCGGTGACGGTGGCCCGGTGCCGCGTCAGGGCCTGCAGCCACATCAGCGGATCGGACACGAATGCGCCGGCCGGCATGAGTGTCATCGGACAGCCATTGAAGAGCGGGCCGATCACGCCGGTCATCAGGCCCATGTCGTGGTGCAGGGGCAGCCAGCTGACGCCCACCGTGCGCTCGCTCAAGCCCATCGCCCGGCTGATCATCGCCGCGTTCTGCAGGAAGTTGCCGTGGGTGATGCATACGCCCTTGGGCGTCGCGGTGGATCCGGAGGTGTACTGGAGAACGGCCAGCGAGTCACTGAGGGGCGCCGCATCGATCCAGCCGCCGGATGTGCGGGCTTCGAGCTCGTCCGGCGTTCTCAACTGCAGCGCGGCAAAGGCTTCGTTCGTCGCTTGCAGTTGCACGAATCGCTTCAGCAGGGTGCCGGGCACGATGGCCATCCTGGCACCGGCGTTGCGCACGATGGATTCGGAGCGCGCGAGCGCACGCGACAGGTGCGGCGGACTCAAGGGAACCACGACGGCGCCGGCAAGGAGAATCCCGAAGAACGAGATGACGAAATCCGCGCCCGTGCCGACGTACAGCAGGATGCGTTCGCCGCGCAGGCCGGCCGCCTGCAGCGAAGCCGCAACCCGCTGCGCACGCTCGTGGAGTTCGCCGTAGGTGATCGGCGGATCGCCGGCGTCGCCGCGAGCAAGGAATCGATACGCCACCCGACCACCGCACTCGCGCGCCCGCGCTGCAAGCAGCTGGGTCAGGGATTCTGCAAATGCGCTGCGCACTGGCATCTTGGACTCCATGAATCGATCTCCGGCCCAGGTTCACTTGACGCGCACGACATCCGTCGCCACGCCCAGCGCGGCGAGCAGCCTGATGGCGGCATAGCCGATGTCGATCTCGTACCAGTGCCGGCCGAAATTGGCGGCCCCGGCATTCGCGTGGTGGCTGTTGTGCCAGGACTCGCCCAGTGACGGCACGCTCAGCCACCAGACGTTCCTGCTGGCGTCATCCGTGTCGTGGCTGCGCCTTCCGAAGGCGTGGCAGACGGAGTTGATCGCGTAGACCACCTGCAGGACCGCAAATTGCCGAAAGAACCCGGCGTACATCACGGCACTCGCGGCGGCGGCCGGCGACCCCGTCAGCAGTGCCGCGATGGCGCCGGGCAACAGGATCGAGGCAACATGGACACGCAGGTAGTGCTTCTCCATCCGCACCAGGGCTGCATCCCTCAGCAGGTCGGCCGCCAGTACGCCGGGGTTGGCCTTCCTGTTCATCAGCATCCAGCCGACATGGGCGTGCAGGAACGATCGCGCGCTGATGCTGCCGGTCTTGTCGAGGGGGCTGTGGGGATCGGAGTCGGTATCGGTTCGGGCGTGGTGCAGGCGATGGTGTGCCACCCAATACACCACCGGCCCCTGCCCCGCGGTGTAGCCCAGCACCGCCAGCAGCGCGCGCCAGAACGGGCCCACTGCGAAGCTGCGGTGCGCGAAGAGGCGGTGATAGCCGACGGTGATGCCCAATCCGCTGGCGAGGTAGAAGAGGACGAAGAGCCCTGCATCCAGGCCGRACACGCCCCACACGAAGGCGTACGGAACGGCAGCAAGGCCCATGACCGTGGACACCAGCACGGCCGCGGCGATCGCCAGCCGCTCCTTCCTGTGCGCCTGTGGCCGCAAGGTGAGATAGAGATCGCGATGGGGCTCGACGATCATCATCTTCAGTCCAGGCAGGCCGGCGCGGTCACGGCGACAGTCCTGGCTGCCATCCGGTCGAAAAGGTAGCGGGCGAGACTGTCGACCGTGGCGTGCTCGTACAGGATCGTCAGGTCCAGCATCAGGTCGAGGGATTCCTCGATGTGGCCGACGAAGGCGGTGGCCTCGATGGACGAGAGGCCCAGGTGCTTCAACGAATGCTGCGGGCCGATGGCCAGCGCCTCGCAGCCTGCCTGCCTGGCCAGGGCCTGAATGACGCAGTCCTGCACGTCATGCAGCGAGAAACTCTTGTTCGTCATGGCGACTCCTCGTGGTTGAGACCCGGCGGGCTGGCGCTGCGGGTGTCGCAACGATAGGCCGCGAGCCGTGTCCGGAGGTCTCGTCGAGGTCACATTTGGGTTCATTCCACGTGCCGTCCGGCTATTCGCGACACAGCGCTTCGATGAGCGCGCACCAGTCGCCGAGGCTGAGCGCAGCCCAGGGCGCCGGGATGCCAATCGATCCTCGGCCGCTGTCGGGATGGGTGGAGACGACGCGATTCGACGTCACCGCGTTCAGCAGATGTTTCCCAAGATCCGTGAGCGTCGCATCGCCGCCCCGCGCGCGGCGGGTGTCTTCGTCGGCGCAGATGATCGGCTGGGCTCCCCGCTCCGGTTCGAACTGCGCCGCACAGCGGCCGGACGATGCGCGTGTTCCCGCAAGCTCCAGATGACGCTGGAGCATCTCGACCAGGGTCGACCTGCCGGCGCCGGTGCCACCGGTCTTCGGGCCCGGCCAGGACTCTCCACGCCAGCAGACGTCCACGTTCGCCACGAAGCGGTACCCGCGCTGGTTGACGGTCTGGATGAAGCGGCAGTGCTTCGCATCGTCTGCCAGCGCCGCGCGCAGTCTCGCCACGGCGCCCTTGAGCACGGACGGGCTGACGAATCGGTGGGTCCAGACGGCGTCGAGAATCTCATCGTGTGCGACCAGGCGTCCCGCGTGCGCCACCAGGTACGACAGCAACGCGAAGTTCTTCGCAGGCAAGGGAACGCGTTCTTCATCGCGCCACAGCGTGGCGTCGAGCGGATCCAGCCGGAAGGGCGGAAAGACGTACTGGCACTGCTGCAACATCGATGGGCCTCCTTCGCGCAACATCGTCGCGCGGTCTGCAAGGGGGCGCTTCCCATGAACATGGGAAATGATGCTCAGGTCTGCAGGCTCCCGCGACCTCAGGGGCGCGCAGGCGTCGAAGCCGCCTGCGCTGGTGGTGGCACCGGCAACAGAATCTCGACGCGCGTACCGTGGGCTCCCGTCACGACGCTCAGTGAGGCCGAGAGCGCCGCGGCGCGCTCCCGCATCGAGCGCAGTCCGTTGCCTTCGTGGCCGGACATGCCAAGGCCATCGTCGCTGAGGCTCACCTCGATACCCGTGGCCACGCCGCGCGCGGCCAGGGTCACCGTGGTGGCCTGGGAATGCTGCATCACATTGGACAGCGCTTCGAACAACAGAAACTGCAGGTGGCGCATCGCGTCGTGGGTTCCTGTCGGCCAGAGCGGCAGTTGCCTCACATCCCAGTGCAGCTCGACGCCGGAGGCCTCGATGCGCGCCTGGAGCCGGTAGCGCAGGCTGGCCAGCAAGGCATTGACATCACCCTCCGGCAGGTTGATGGCGTCGATGGACAATTTCAGCTGGCTCATTGACTCGCGCAGTGACTCCAGGACCTGGCTGGCGGAGATTCGTCCGCCTTCGAGCTGGCGCATGGCACTTGTCAGGAGCGAGCCCACGCCGTCGTGCATGTCGCGCAGGATGCGCGCACGTTCGGCAGCCACCGCCAGCGTGCGGTCGCTGCGCGCCAGCTTGTCCAGGGATTCATGCAGCTGGGCCTCGCGTTCGTGCACGAGTGCGGTCAGGTCTCCGTTCAACGCCTCGACCGCGCGGTGTGCGCGGCTGTGCTCGCCGGCGATCATCCAGCCCAGTGCCGACACCAGCACCGGCGCGACGTAAGGCAGCGCATGGACGTGCCCGAACGGCAACTGCCCTGTGACGACCATCAGGTCGTGTATTCCGGCCAGCCATGTTGCCGTCACCACCGGCACGAGCACGAGGCCGTCGCGCTGCGGGTGCGTCGCCAGGCTGCGCAGCATCAGCACCAGCGCCCAGCCGCCGGTGCCCAGCACGGGCACCATCAAGACCGCGTGGACAGGGTTCACGCCCTGGCCATGCGCAGGCGCSATGGCCACGGCAAGCGCTGCGAGCAGCGAGAACGCCAGTGCGCCTGCTTCGAGGCTTGGGATGCGCCGCCCGGCAAAGCGCAGGCAGAACAGGTTGATCAGCATCATGGACCACAGCCTCATCACGACGATCAACCACTGCCAGGCCGCGTCTGGCATGGGCGGGTCCTGCATCGTCATGTCGACATTGCTGAGACCCCAAAGAATGGTGCCACCCGCAAAGTAGCCGTAGTGCATCAATTCGCGTTTGCGCAGCCACACGAACAGGATGAACAAGCCCAGGGCCACCACGAACGCATTGGCGGCACTGACCAGCGTGTTCTGCCAGAACACCCGTTCGCCATGTCGCTGTGCCATGGCGTCGACCGTCCCGATCAGCATGGGCGCCAGGCCGCCGCGGTGCCCGGCGGCCGCCCGCACGCGGACGTGAACCACGTTGTCGCCGGCGACCCAGGCGCGGTCGGGAATCGGAAACAGCAAGGGCGTGTTCCAGTGCCGCGTGAGCCCCTCGTCCATGCGTCCGGCGCGTCCCGCCAGGACACCGTTGACCCAGAGGTCGGCATTCATGCTGACGCGCGGCAGCAGCAAGGCCCATGGCCCGTCCGGCGGGCCCGCCAGACGCACGTTGAAGCGATACCAGGCCGTGCCTTCCAAGGCCGGGCGCGACAGCGCCCAGGCATCGGGCAGACGGCCGGCGACCCAGGGCGCCTCACCGCCGGGTGGGGTGCGCGAGGCGCTGACCAGCGCGTCGACCCGCGTGACCTGCACGGGCGACATGCCGCCGCCCAGCGCAAGAACCGGCGCCGAACCAGGCTCGGTGGCCGTACGGCCCGCAGGCCCTGTCGAGTCCGCCGTACCGCACAAGGGGAATGCCAAAGCCACCAGGCACCGAAGGAGCCAAGGGCGCAGCACGGGCTCAGCCCCGGGATTTCAGGCTGCTCAGCAAGCCCATGCGACTGGCCTCGAACACGGCCTCGCTGCGCGAATGGACGGCCAGTTTGCCGTAGAGGTTCTTGATGTGCGTCTGCACCGTGTGCATCGTCACCCCCTTCAGCTGCGCGATCTCGGCGTACGACAGGCCTCGGGCGATCAACTCCAGCACCTCGGCCTCGCGCGGAGAAAGCAGGTCGGCATTCAGGGCATCGGGCGCCTGCGGGGCCCGCGGCGCGACAGTCTGGCGCAGGCGATCCAGCACCTTGCGCGCGATCATCGGCGAGATCGGCGAGGCGCCGCCCTTGACGTCCAGAATGGTCTGCGCCACATCGGCCGGCGTCGCATCCTTGTGGATGTAGCCCACGGCGCCGGCCTCGACACAGGACAGCACCGTGTCCTCGTCGCCGAACACCGACACCACGATCACTTCGCAAGCCGGCTGCGTCGTTGCCAGATGACGCAACAGGTCAATGCCGTTTCCGTCCGGCAGGCCCAGGTCGGTCAGGAGCACGTCGGCGGTGTGCGAGTCGAACCAGTCGCGCGCATGCGCCAGCAATCCGAATGACGCCACCAGCTGCAGCGAGGAGTGGCCGGCGACGCATTCCTCGAAGTAGCCACGAATTTCCGCATCGTCTTCGAGCAGCGCTACCCGCCAGCTGAGTGTTGCCATGGCTAGATCTTCGACTGATTCATGGGCCGGAGCTTAAGGCGCGCGCGCGCCCTGGCGGCAAACCGGGCCTGCGGGCTCACATATTCATGGGAGGTTCTTTTTTGCGACGTGACGCACAAGCCTAGACCAGCCGCTCGATCTTCGACTTGCGCCACACCAGCCGGTAGAACGCCGACTGCAGCACGAGCATCGAGACGAACGCGATCGGGTACGACCACCAGACGCCTTCGAGGCCGATGCGCTGCGACAGCCCGTAGGCGGCCGGTACCTCGATCGCGACGATGCAGAAGATCGAGATGGACATCGGCACGAGCACGGTGCCCGAGGCGCGCATGACGCCGCTGACGACCGACGCGCAGCCGAACACGACGCTGCTCCACAGCATGATGTGCAGCAGGGACTGGGCCAGCTCGATGACCGGCTGGCTGGTGATGAACAGCGCCATCAGGTGGCGCGAGAACAGGTAGCCGATGACGACCAGCGTGCCGGTGATCACGAGGTTGAGCACGATGCCGGTGCGGGTGATGGCCCCGAGCTTGTCGGCGCGGCCGGCGCCGATGGCCTGGGCGCCGAGGATCGACGCGGTGATCGCGATCGACAGCGCCGGGAACTGCACGTAGTTGACGACCTGGTTGACGGCGCCGTAGGCCGCGGTGGCGTCGGAGCCGAAGCGGTTGACGAGGGCGAGCAGCGCGATCTCGGCCAGCGAGATGACGACCATCTGGATGCCGGTGGGCATGCCGATCTTCAGCACGAGCTTCAGCAGCTGCGGCTGGATGCGCAGCGAGCGCAGCAGCTCGCGGTCGGGCGACAGTGGGTGCCTGGCGCGCCGCAGGTGCACGAGGAGGTAGAGCAGGGCGGCGATGAACGACACGATGGACGCAGCGGCGGCGCTGGTGACGCCGAGCTGCGGCAGCCCGCCCCAGCCGCGGATGAAGGCGGGTGTCATCACGCACGAGACGAGGGTCGACAGCAGCAGCGCGTAGAGCGGCGTGACGGTGTCGCCGACGCCGCGCAGCAGCTGCGTGATCAGGATGAACACCATCAGCCCGGGCATCGCGAGCATCATGAGCCGCGCATAGCCGACGGCATCGTCGACCACGTCGGCGGGCGTGCCGAGGGCATGCAGCAGATGTTCGGTGAACACGCCGCCGAACAGCGCGATGACGAGGCCGACGCCGAAGCCGAGCGTGATGGCGGTGCCGGCGATGGCCTTGACCTTGTGCGTCTCCTTCGCGCCCCAGGCCTGGCCGATCAGCACCGAGCCGCCGGCGCCGATGCCGATCACCAGCGTGATGAAGAAGAACACGATCGGGAAGACGGCGGCGGTCGCTGCGAGGGCCCGGGTGCCGAGCATCTGGCCGACGAACACGGCGTTGAAGGTGCCCGACAGGCCCTGCAGCACGTTGCCGACGATCATCGGGCCGAGGAAGGCGAGGAAGATGCGCCACAGGGGGCGCTGGTCTGTGGCGATCGATGGTCTGGTCATGGGGTCGGGATGATGCCAGTGTTCGTTGACTGCCGTGTTGCGCTCAAGCGGGCAAGCTCAGCGCCGCAACAAGCCCACCGTCCGGATGATTGCGCAGCCGCACATCCCCGCCGTGCTCACGCGCAATGCGACGCGCGATCGACAGCCCGAGCCCCGACCCATCGGCATGCATGGTCCGCCCGTGCTCCAGCCGCACGTACGGCTCGAAGATCTCCTCGAGCGAATCTTCCGGCAGCCCCGGCCCGTGGTCCCGCACCAGCACCGAGCACTTGCCATCGCCCAGCTCGGCACCGACCTCGATCTCGCGGCCGTAGCGCAGGCCGTTGTCGATCAGGTTGCCCAGCGCACGCTTCAGCGCCAGCGGCCGGCCCGTCACCGCGATCGGCGGCAGCGACACCGCGATCTTCGCGCCCGAGGCCAGCGCCGCCGAGGTCAGCCGCTCCACCAGCCGGTCCAGCCGCACCTCGGCCAGGTTCTCGTGCACGTCGCTGTCCTTCACGCTCTGCAACGCGCCCTTGACCATCATGTCGAGCTCGTCCAGGTCCTCGTGGAAATCGGCCCGCACCGCGTCGTCGTCCAGCAGCTCGGTGCGCAGCTTCAGCCGCATGATCGGCGTCTTCAGGTCGTGCGAGATGCTGCCGAACAGTCGCTCCCTGTCTTCGACGAAACGCTGGATGCGCGCCTGCATCTCGTTGAAGGCACGCGCGGTGCGCTGCAGCTCCACCGTGCCGGTCTCCGGCACCTGGTTCGGGTGCATCGCGTTGCCGAACTCGCTGGCCGCCTGCGCCAGCCGCGACAACGGCCGCGTCAGGCTGCGCGCCACCAGCAGCACCAGAACCAGTACCGTCATCAGCGTCGCCCCCTGCAGCAACAGCCGGTCGCTGCTCAGCGGGTTCGCGTTGTCGAGGAAGTACGGATCCGGCAAGGTCGTCGCCAGCAGCAGCCAGCCGCCCGGCTCGATCTCGGCCTGGATCACCAGCAGCGGCGCCGGCCGCGGCCGCAGCAGCAGCAAGGCCTCGACCCAGCTCTCGGGCAGCTCGCGCAAGCTGCGGCCATCATCGGCCACCACCAGCGTGTCCGGCCA
>NZ_JBFUCB010000139.1:0-11491 GCF_056405435.1 Rhizobacter sp. P1_G5
GTTTGGGCGACGGACCATGAAACCAGTCAGCGGAGGGAAGTCATCGCCCCGCCAGGGGCGATGACCGCACCGGCCGGCGAGCCACAGACTGCCCACCCGCGCCTTCCGCACCCATGCTCCGAATTCGTCAACCTTCGACGAGTCGATTGCGCCCCAGCCGCTTCGCCTCATACAAGGCCGCATCGGCACGCTCGACCAGTTCGAGCGCGTTGTCGCTCGGCCGCGCGTCGGTCAGGCCGAGGCTCAGCGTGACCTGCAGCCCCGGCGAGATCGCGCTCCATGGGTAGGACTGCACGGCGCTGCGCAGCCGCTCGCAGATCTCGTGCGCCGTCTCGCGCGGGGTGTCGACGAACACCAGCACGAATTCCTCGCCGCCCCAGCGGCCGAGCAGGTCGCGCGCCCGCGTCTTGTCGCCGAACAGGCGCGCCACCGTGCGCAGCACCTCGTCGCCGGCCGCATGGCCGTGGCGGTCGTTGACCTGCTTGAAATGATCGAGGTCGGCCATCGCGAGCGCCATCGGCTGGCCCTGGCCGCGCGAGCGCTCGATCAGCAGCGGCAGCGTCGCATCGACATGGCGCCGGTTCGCGAGCCCGGTCAGCGGGTCTTCGAGCGTCTCGCGGTGCAACTCGGCGGTGCGCTGCTCCAGCAGCTCCTTCTCGGCCTCCAGCTGCTGCGTGCGCAGCCGCTGCAGCTCGGCCTCGAGGCGCGAGCGCTCGCCGTCCATCAGCGCACGCTCGACATCGATGCGGTTTACCATCAGCCGCGCCTGCGCCTTGCTCTGCAGCGCCACACGCTGCATCTCGATCTGGTGGTGCGCCTCGCAGTGCAGCAGCGCCGGCTCGAACTGGCGCACGGCCTTGTAGGCGCGGTGCAGCGCCGAGTGCACGCGCATGCGCGTCGTCTCGTGGTCGAGCTGGGTCAGCGACTGCAGCGTGGCGGTGAGCTCGGTGATGGCCTCTTCGTTGCGGCCTTCGCGCAGCAGCACCTCGGCGATGTTGTGGCGCATGCGCAGCACCACCGCACGGAAGCCGTTCTGCACCGCGCTCGCGAGCGCCTCCTGCAGCAATGCGCGCGCCTCGGCGTACTCGCCGGCCAGGCCGAGCGCTTCGCCGAGGTTGCCCTGCGTGACGCTGACACGGTAGACATCGCCGTGGCGGCGCGCCAGCGACAAGGCCCGCCCACCGTACTGGCGGGCCCGCTGCACCGCCTGCCGGCTCGCCTCGTCATCAGCGCGCAGCTGCGCCTGGTAGTAGGCGCTGATCGCGGTGGCGGTGAGGTTGTTCAGCGCCAGCATGCGGTCGCCATGGCCGCCGTGCTCGCGCGCCATGCCCAGCGACTGCAGCAGGAAGCTCTCGGCCTGGATCGAATCGCCGAGCCGGTCGTAGCAGATGCCGATGCGGTTCAGCGCCACGCCCATCGCCAGGCCGCGCTGGTGCGCGCGCGCCAGCTCGAACGACGCGGTGGCGTGCTTCAGCGCTTCTTCCTGCAGGCCGATCTCACTGAACGAGATCGCCAGCAGGCACAGCGTGTCGCACTGCTCGTCGATGCGCCCGGCAGCTCGCCAGAGCGCCAGCGCCTCGCGCGCCGATTGCACCGACGGCTCGAACAGCCCGAGCCGCCAGCGGTGGTTGGCCAGCAGCGTGTGGGCACGCGCCAGTATCAGCGGGTCGCCCAGCGTGATGGCGCCTTCGAGGGCCTGTTCGGCCAGCGCGAGGCCTTGCTGGTGTTGGCCGCCATCGTGGGCGGCCTGCGAATCGGCGATCAGCCTGACGAGGCGGCGGGCTGCCGTGTCGGGGCCGGCGGGGGTGTGGTGGGGCAAGACGTGGGCGACCATGGAGGGCCCGATTGTGCGTGGCCCGGCGCAGCCGCGCCAGACGCCAAGGCGTCAGGTTCGCGACGCGCCGTCAACTCCTGCGCAACGCGTGCCGGATGCGCCAGCCGAGCAGCACCGCGATGACCGCGGCGTACACCGCGACCTCGGCGAAATTGTTCTTCGCCGCCTTCATCCAGAAAAAGTGCAACAGACCCAGCAGCACGATCGCGTAGACGCACTTGTGCAACGCCTGCCAGCGCTTCGCCCCCAGCGCCTTGATGGCGCGGTTGAACGAGGTGGCGGCCAGCGGGATCATCAGCACGAAGGCCAGGAAGCCGACCAGCGCGAACGGGCGCTTCGGGATGTCGCGCACGATGGCATCGATGTCCAGCCCCATGTCCAGCCAGGCATACGCGAAGAAATGCAGCACGACGTAGAAGAACGCGAACAGTCCCAGCATGCGCCGGAAGCGCGCCAGCGCCGGCTGGTTCGCGATCACCCGCAGCGGCGTCACGGCCAGCGTGAGGCACAGCAGGCGCAGCGTCCAGTCGCCGGTCGAACGGATCAGCGCTTCGGCCGGGTTGGCCCCCAGCGTGTTCATCACCGCGCCGTAGAACAGCCACGCGAACGGCAGCAGGCCGGCGACGAACAGCAGCGGCTTGGCCGCCGGATGCAGCAGCGGCGAGCGCCGGCGCGGCTGGGCGGGGGACGACAGCACAGCGGTCTTCATAGCCGGTTCGCGATCAGAACAGCTTCTTCAGGTCCATGCCCGCATAGAGCTGGCCGACCTGGGCTTCGTAGCCGTTGAACATCAGCGTCGCGCGCTTCTTCGCGAACAGGCCATCCTCGCCGATGCGCCGCTCGGTCGCCTGGCTCCAGCGCGGGTGGTCGACGTTCGGGTTGACGTTCGAGTAGAAGCCGTACTCCTGCGCGGCCGCATGGTTCCAGGAGGTGAGCGGCTGCTTGTCGGTGAAGCGGATCTTGACGATCGACTTGCCGCTCTTGAAACCGTATTTCCACGGCACCGCCAGCCGCACCGGCGCGCCGTTCTGGTTCGGCAGCACCTCGCCGTACAGGCCGAAGGCGAGCAGCGCGAGCGGGTTCATCGCTTCGTCGAGGCGCAGGCCCTCGACGTACGGCCACGACAGCACGCGCGAGCCCAGGAAGGGCATCTGCTTCGCATCGCCCAGCGTCACGAACTCGACGTACTTTGCATTGCCGGTCGGCTCGACACGCTTGATCAGCTCCGACAGCGAATAGCCGACCCACGGGATCACCATCGACCAGCCCTCGACGCAGCGCAGCCGGTAGACGCGCTCCTCCATCGGCGCGAGCTTCAGCAGTTCGTCGAGGTCGTAGACCTTGGGCTTCTTCACCTCGCCCTCGATCGCGACCGTCCACGGGCGGGTCTTCAGCGAGCCGGCATTGCGCGCCGGGTCGGACTTGTCGGTGCCGAACTCGTAGTAGTTGTTGTAGCTGGTCACGTCGTTGTAGGACGTGAGCTTTTCCATCGTGATCGCGCCGGGAACGGCACTGCGCGCGCCCGGCAGCGGGGCCAGCTTGTTCGGGCGGGCCGCCTGGGCCATCGCATCGCGCGCGGCCCAGCCGGACAGCGCCGCGCCGCCGGCGCCGAGCGCCATCAGCTTCAGCAGCTCGCGGCGGCGCTCATAGACGGCGCGCGGCGTGATCTCGGACGGCACGGCATGGTCGAAGCCGCGGTTCGGGCGGTGATGCATGGAAACTCCTGGGGGCGCCGAAGCGCGTTGCCGGTCAGTCGCAATTCGAGCCGGGAACCTTACAGCGGTTCCGCGCGCCCGGCTGCGTCAGGGCAATTCGCCAAAGTTCGTGTCGTCGATCACGGTGCCGAATTGCGTGTCGGAGAACAAACGCAGCGAATTGCGCGCAGTGCGTTCCCGGAAGCTCTTGCGGGCGAACAGCTTGGCCTGCGCCTCGCCGGGCAGATCGGTGATGTTGATGATGTTGCGCACGATCAACGTGTCGATCACGTCCTCGATCACGCGGACGAAATCGGCATCGAGCTTGCCGAAATCGCTGCTGACCGGGCTGTGCCCGATGAAGGCCAGCAGATCCGGATGCCCGTCCGCGATGAACTCGGTGCCGGCGCCCGGTTGGCGATGCAGGCTGTCGATCTGTCCGTCGGGTCCGCGTCGGATGTAGGGCATGGGGGCGTTCGCAGTGGCGAGTCGGATGACTATAGTCGCGCGCACGCCGGACGGAAATGAAAAAGGCCGGTCATCGACCGGCCCCTGTGGCGCGAAGCGTGAGATTGGGCGCGTTCAGCGCAGGCCGGCGATGTAGTCGGCCACTGCCTTGATTTCCTTGTCGTTCATCTTCGCGGCGACACCGGTCATCTGCGGGCTGTTCTTGCGCAGCCCGCCGCGGAAGGCCACCAATTGCGCTTCGGTGTAGTCGGCGTGCTGGCCGCGCAGGCGCGGGTACTGGGCGGGGATGCCGGCACCGGTGGGGCTGTGGCAGCCGGCGCAGGCCGGGACGGCGCGGTCGGCGATGCCGCCGCGGTAGATCTTCTCGCCGAGCGCGACCGATTCCTTGCTCTTCGCGAAACCGGGCTTCGCGTCCTTCGAGGCGTAGAACGCGGCGACATTGCGCATGTCGTCCTCGCTCAGCGTCGAGGCCATGCCCTTCATCACCGGGTTGTCGCGCTTGCCTTCCTTGAACTCGGCCAGCTGCTTGACCARGTATTCGGGATGCTGACCCTGCAGGATCGGGTTGGCCGGGCTGCCGCGCGAACCGTCGGCCGAATGGCAGGCACCGCACACGTTGGTCGAGATCGCCTGGCCTTTCGCGACGTCGGGCTTGGCCTTCGCCGCCTCGCTCGCGGAGGCGGGCGCCGCCAGGGCGGCGGCCAACAACAGACTCGACAGCAAGGAAGCAACAGGCATCATGGCGTTCTTAGTGTGGGTTGGCTGGATGCGTTCTGACGATGCAAAACCCAGCGATTTTACAATGCAAGTTTTTGGTGCCTTCCATGACCGACGAAAACAATTCCGGTGCGCCGGCCGCTGACGCGAGCAGCGATGCGGCCGCAGCCGAGAAGCTGGCGCTGGCCTGGACGCACACCGCGCGCTTCCTGACCACCGCCAGCCAGCTGAACCAGCTGCCGCAGACCGAGCTGCCCGAGATCGCCTTCGTCGGCCGCTCGAACGCCGGCAAATCGACCGCGATCAACACGCTGACGCAGCAGAAACGCCTGGCCTTCGCATCGAAGACGCCCGGCCGCACGCAGCACATCAACCTGTTCGAGCTGGGCCCGAAGGATGCGCCGAACGCGCTGTTCGCCGACCTGCCCGGCTACGGCTACGCCGCGGTGGCGCGCGCCGCCAAGCAGCGCTGGCAGGAGGTGATGGCCAACTACCTGCAGGTGCGCCGCAGCCTGTCGGGCGTGGTGCTGATGGTCGATTCGCGGCTCGGGCTGACCGAGCTCGACCGCAACCTGCTCGAGTTCGTCGCGCCCCGCGTGGGCACCGGCGAGGTGCGCCTGCTGGTGCTGCTGACCAAGTCCGACAAGCTGAACCGCCGCGAATCGACGGCGGCGCTGGCGGCCACGCAGGCGGTGCTGGGCGAGCTGTCGAGCGAGGACGCCGACATCGGCATCGCGCTGTTCTCGGCGCTGAACAAGCAGGGCGTCGGCGACGCCGCCTGCGTGCTGCGCGACTGGATCCTMGGGTGATCGAGACCTTTGATGCGGTGCTGCCGCACGGCATCACGCTGAGCTGCCGGGCCAGCGGGCCGCGCGGCGCGCCGGCGATCGTGTTCCTTCATGGTTTTCCCGAAGGCGCCTTCGTCTGGGACGCGATGCTGCGCCATTTCGGCGACCGCTACCGCTGCATCGCGCCGAACCTGCGCGGCTACGAGCGCTCGTCCGCGCCGGCCGAGGTGGAGGCCTATCGCGCCAAGCACCTGGTGGCCGACCTGCTCGCGCTGATCGCCGAGGAGGGCGGCGGCCCGCTCGCGGCGCTGGTCGCGCACGACTGGGGCGGTGCGGTGGCCTGGAATTTCGCGGTGCAGCATCCGCAGGCGCTGCAGCGGCTGGTGATCGTCAATTCGCCGCACCCCGGCGTGTTCCTGAAGGCGCTGCAGACCGATCCCCTCCAGCAGGCGGCCAGCGGCTACATGAACACCTGGAGCCGGCCCGAGGCCGAGGCGGAGCTCGAGGCCGGCGATTTCGCGCGGCTGTGGGCGGTGTTCGCGCACATGGGGGCCGAAGACCCGGCGCGGCCGGGCGGCGGCTGGCTGACGCCGGCGCTGAAGGAGCAGTACCGCGCGGTGTGGCGCCACGGCTTGACCGGCGCGCTGAACTACTACCGCGTGTCGCCGCTGCGCCCGCCGACCGGGCCCGATTCACCGGTGCTCGCGCTGAAATTCCCGCCGGAGTTCGTCACCGTGACGGTGCCGACGCACGTGGTGTGGGGCGAGGCCGACGTGGCCTTGCCGGCCTCATTGCTGGACGGCCTGGAGGCCTTCGTGCCCAAATTGACGCTGACCCGCGTGCCGGGCGCCACGCACTGGATCGTGCACGAACTGCCGGCGCTGGTGGCGGCCGAGATCGAGGCGGCGCTGGTTCGGTGAGGCGGGCCGAGCGCCGGGCCGCCCCAAGCCGGCCCGCGTCCCCTCGGGGGACCGCTCGACGTACTCGTCGAGCGAGGGGTTGTCACACCACCACGTAGCGGCCTTCGAGGAGTTGCGAGGCCGACTGCAGGTGCTCGCGCAGCATCGGGAACAGGTCCGACGACGACTCGGTCGCATAGATCTGACGCGCCCGGTGCGTCGGCGAGTAGCCGATGTTCACCAGGCAGGCGGCCGGCCCGCTGCAGTACTCCAGCAGCTCCGGCCCGATCAGGTGGACCGCCCAGCCTTCCGACGATTCGACGCCACCGTCGCTGATCCGCATCAATTCACTGTCCGTCATGTGCGCCTCACCCAAACTGCCTGCCAACCTCTCTGAACCTGGAAGCCAGTTTAGGAAGCGCCTCCCGGCTTGACACCCCCCCGAACGCGGCAGGACCAACGCCGCCGCGTCGGATCCGTCACGGTCGGCCGATGAACAGGTAGAGCCCGGCGGCGCCGCGCGGCGCGTAGGTCACGCCGAGGTAAAGCGGCCCGATGCCGGTGTCCGCGCCGACGAACAGGCTCATGCCGCTGCGCAGGTCGTTCAGCTTCATCTGGCTGCTGAAGTCCCACGCGTTGCCGGCCTCCAGCGAGCCGCCGGCGAACAGCCCGCGCGTGAACACCGGCGCGTAGTCCAGCCGCTGGTAGTACACGAGCCGCCCGAACGCCAGGTAGTTGCCCTCGATCTGCCCCGGCAGGTAGCCCGACATCTGCTGGAAGCCGCCGAGCGTGTAGCGGCCGAGCCCGGCGATCGAGCGCTGGTCGGCATGCTGCACCCGCACGAGCGCGTTCAGCGTGTGCCGTCCCCACGTGCCCACCGCCGAGCCCTCGGTCTCGACCCGCGTGAAGCGGTCGGAATCGCTGCCGGTCACGCTGTCGCTGCGCCGGCCGCTGACCACTTCGCCCTGCAGGCGGTAGCCGTGCAGCGGGAAGTTCGCGAAGTCGAGCTGGTCGACCACCACGCCGACCCGCAGGCCGGATTCGTCGATCGTCACCGTCTCGCGCGGCCCGCTGTAGTCGCTCGACAGGATCTCCGGCTCGTTGCGCAGCGTCAGATGCGTGAGGCCGATGCGGATCTCGCCGAACTGGCCCCAGGGCTGCCCGAGGTCGATGCCGAAGCGGCCGGTCGAGCGGTTGAAATGCCCGCGCTCGTCGCCGGTGGCGCCGTTGTAGACGGCAAGCTTTCGGCGTTCGGCCTCGCCGTAGCCGGCCACGAACCAGTCGTTGGAGATCCCCAGCGTCCAGTTCAGCGGGTGATAGAGCTCGGAGAACAGCCGTGGCACCTCGCCGATCTGCACGCGGTTGCGCCACTCGGTGCCGTTCGCGTCCAGCCAGTGGCGGTTGTGGCTGATCTTCAGGTTGAAGGCGCTGCGCCCGGTGAAGTCGGTGTTCAGGTCGAGCCCGACGCGGAAGTAGTGCGGCCCCCAGGGCTTGTCCTCCAGGTCGAAGACCAGTCCGTCGCCGCGGTCGGTCGACACCAGCTCGTAGTCGGCGCGCACGTAGTCGCCGCTGGCGGCCAGGCGGCGCGCATCGCGCTCGGCCTTGGCGGCATCGAAGGGCTGGCCGGCGGTCGATTCCATCTGCGCCGCGAAGCGCTTCGGGTTGGTCAGGCCGCTGCCCTCGAACTCGACGAACGCGAGCGTCGCCTGCGGTGGCGCCTCGCGCGGGTGGCCGGCCTTCCATTGCGCATACGCGGTCTCGTCGAGCGACAGCGCGGCCAGGCGCGCCGCGAGCTGGGCGGCCCCCTGCTCGCCGAGCGCGATCAGCTCGCGCGTCTTGTTGAAATCGCCCGAGGTGATCTCGCCCAGCTGCGGCGAGATCAGCAGGTCGCGCCCGCCGAGCGAGGCCAGGCTGCGCTGCACGTTCTGCTCGGTCAGGATGTTGATCATCTGGCCGGTCAGGCCGCCCACCGAGCCGAGCGTCTTGCGCGGGGCCAGCGGCGTGCCGATGTTGACGGCGATCACGATGTCGGCGCCCATCGCGCGCGCCACGTCGACCGGCACGTTGTCGACCAGGCCGCCGTCGCCGAGGATGCGGTCGTCGATCTCGGTCGGCGGGAACACGCCGGGCACGCTCATGCTGGAGCGCAGCGCGAGCGCGAGGTCGCCCTGTCCCAGGATCACCGCGCGGCCGTCTTCCATGTCGGTGGCGACGGCGCGGAACGGGATCGGCAGCCGGTCGAAATCGCGCACCGAGCGCACCGGYAGCGTGTAGCGCCGCAGCAGCGTCTCGAGCCCGCGGCCCGACAGCGCACCGAGCGGCGCGCGCAGCTCGCCGTCGCGCATGCCGAACTCGATCAACGGCGAGATCTCGAAGTCTTCCTCCTTGCGCCGCTGCGACAGCAGCTGGCGGTCGACGCGGTTCGCGAACACCGCATCCCAGTTGACCTTCAGCAGCTCGCGCTCCAGCGTGTCGGCGTCCATGCCGCTCGCATACAGGCCGCCGATGATCGCGCCCATCGAGGTGCCGGCGATCACGTCGACCGGGATGCGCTCGCGCTCCAGCACCTTCAGCACGCCGACGTGCGACAGGCCGCGTGCGCCGCCGCCGGACAGCACGAGGCCGATGCGCGGGCGGGTGGGCTGTGGCGTGGGGGGTGATGTGGGTGGCGGCGCGTCGGTCTGCGCCAGCGCCGAAGCGCACAGCGCGATCGCGAGCAGGCCCGGCCAGGCCCGCAGCCTTGCGGTTGCCATGCGAGCGCTCAACGCAGCGTCGCGAGGCTGCGCAGCATGCCGTCGACCGCGCGCTGCACCAGCGAGTAGTCGGACAGCGAGACCAGCAGGTCGGCCGTGCGCAGCCGCTCCAGCGCGCGCAGCGTCACCGAGTGCGTGCTGTCGGGCTGCTCGCCGGCGAACAGCAGCAGCKGCCCGCTGTCGCTGCGCCACAGCAGCTGCAGGTGGCTCCAGCGGCCGAGCAGGAACATCCGGTAGTGCCGCCCGATCGCCATCGCGTTGACCCAGGCGGCTGGGTCGTCGCCACCCGCCGGCGGGCCGCTCGGCAGCCACTCGGCGGGCACGGTGTCCATCGAGCCGAGGTCGATCAGCGAATCGCTGAACGGCGTGCCGGTCTCGGGCACCGGCTCGACGGTCTCGTCGCGCATGCGGCGCACGATCTCCTCCGGCGTCGGCTCGGGCTGCGCGGCGGCGGCTGCGGGCCGGGCGCGCGGTTTCATCGCCTCGCTGTGGATCTCGACCAGCTCGTCGAGCACGGCCTGTTGCTCGTCGGCCGGCAGCGCGATCAATTCCATGCCGGCACGCAGCTCCTTCAGCAGCCCGGGCAGCAGGCCCAGCAGGCGCAGCCGGCTCTGCGGATGGTCGGGCAGGCGCAGGCTCCACAGCAGGTGGTCGGTCGCCTTCAGCACCCGCTGGCTGGATTCGGCCTCCTCGCCGTACAGCGTGAACGATTCGGCCAGCACCCGCGCCCACGCGCCGGTGACGAAGCGGCGGATCACCGGCGTCGTGCGGATCGGCGCCATCTGCTCGGTCAACCGGTGCGACAGCTCGCGTTGCAGCCGCTCGCGCTGCTCGGCCATCACCAGCGTCGCGATCGCGCCGCGCGCGGCCACCTGCGCATCGCGCAGCTGCTCGGCGATGGCGGCGTCGACGCGCGCGAGGCTGCGGCGGTACAGCGCGGCGTCCTGCACCGGCTCGGCGAGCATCTCGTCGACCAGGCGGTCGCAGAACGACAGGAAATGCGCGAGCCGCGGGTCGCCGGCCTGCGGGTAGCCGACGGCGGCGCCGGCGATGCGGTCCATCAGCTGCCACACCGGGTGCTCGTGGACCTCCATCATCTTCGGGTCGCGCAGCGCGACGCGCAGGGCCGACACCTGCAGGCGACCCATCAGCGTGCGCAGCGGCTGCGGCAGCATCGGGTCGCCGAGGATGGTCTCGAACAGCCGCGACAGCAGCTCGATGATCTGGCGCTCGATCGTCTCGTCGGCGGCRCTGAGCAGCGAGCCGCGGAATTCGGCCAGCCGCGACGACGGCGTGCCGGCGCGGTCAGCGCCATCGGCGGCTTCGGCAGCGTCGCCGCCGCTGCGCTCCGGCAGGCGCGAGAGCATCGCCTCGATGCGGGCCAGGGCCTGCTCCAGCGCCGGGCCGAGCGTGGCGCCACGGCGGCCCGGGGTGGAGGGCGCGGAGGAGGTTGCGGGCAGGCCACCCGGCATGCTGCGCACCAGCCCTTCGAGCGCGCCGGGCATCGTCACGTCGACCTCCGGCTTGCGCGCCGCGCCGGCGCCCGGTGCCAGCACGACGGTGCGGTAGATGCTCGGCTCGACCCCTTGCGATTCGAGGCGCGAGCAGGCGGCGGCCCAGGCCATGCGCAGCAGCGGCGTCATCGCGGCGGAGGCCACGCGCAGCAGGATGGCCTGCTGCACCGGCTTGTCGGTCACTTCGCCGGCGGCATCCCACAGCGCGTGGGCGTAGGCGAGCGGGCGCAGCGGGTTCGACTCGGCGGTGGTGTGGGCCTGGCCGCGCAGCGTCGACGTGAAGGTCTGCAGTTCGCGCAGCTCCCATTCGGTGCCGGTGTCGATCTGCTGCACCGCGCGCGAGATCTCGATGTCGGACTCGACACGGCCTTCATCCATCAGCTGCAGGCCGGACAGGCTGCTCGGGCCGGACGGGGCCGCGGTGGCGTTGGCGGTGGGCTCCAGCTCGGCCAGCACGCGCTGGCGCAGCGCGTCGACGAAGCTGCGCTGGAAACGGCCGGCGTGCTGTTGCAGCAGCTCGACGAGATCGAAGTGGTGCTGGCGCTCGCTCGCGAGCAGCTGGTCGCGCGGGCGGCGCAGTTGCTCGACCACCGCCGCCATGGTGCGGGCGATCAGGTCGGGTGCGCGGCCCAGTTCATCGTCGATGAAGCGCTTCAGCAGGGGGGCGGTCGGCATGGCGATATTGTGCCGCCCGTGGCCAAGGGGTGGCCTTCCAGGTGTGTCAATGAAAAAGGGCTGCCGAAGCAGCCCTTTCGATGCAGGCGAGGTGCCTGGACTTACATGTCCATGCCCATGCCGCCCATGCCACCCATGCCGCCACCGGG
>NZ_JBFUCB010000140.1:0-11479 GCF_056405435.1 Rhizobacter sp. P1_G5
CCACAGATGCGTGTGGCAGCCCAGTGAACTCGCCTCGCTCGCCGCAACCCCGCTCAATCGCCAGGCCCAGTACTGCGGATACGGCAGCAGCGTGGTCGCACGCGCGAACTCACTCGGGCATTCGCGCGACAGCCAGTACCACGGGCGCGCCGCATTGAGCCCCATTGGCAGATGCGGCGACAGCGTCTCACGCAGGTCGCCCACGGCTTCCGCGTAAGCCTCCCGTTGATCCGCATAGCCGTCGAACTCGTAGTCGACGATCGGAAGCACGAGGCCGTTCGCATCGATCGCGGCGAAAGCGGCGCCATGGGTGCTGGTGATGATGCGATCGACGTGGAACTCCACCGCCAGCGACGCGAGGCTGTCCCACAGCCACGCTTCGATGCCATCGGTGTCGAGAGCCGCATAGCCGGCGGGGCTGGTGACGCTGGCGTTGTCTTTCGTGCGGACGGCGAGGACACGATCGCTCGCGTCAAGGGCGCACAGCTTGACGTGGGTCTTGCCGATGTCGAGCACGACGGTAGCTGGTTGCTTCATCTGTCATTCGAGATGGAACATCGGCTGCAAAGCCACCACCTGAGGCGCCAGTGACGGCTCGACCTCCATCAGCCCCGCCATTTCCGCCCACCAGCGCTGCATCACCGGATGCGACGGCAACTCGGCCATCCGATGGTCGGAAGTACGGCGCAGCACCGCGAACAGCGCCAGGCTCTCTTCGTCGAGAAAGATGCTGTAGTCGCGCACGCCGGCTTCGTGCAGCAGGTTCGCGAGCTCGGGCCACAACGCATCGTGGCGGCGCTTGTACTCGGCCGCGCAGCCCGGCTTCAGGCGCATCCGGAACGCGACCTGCTCCATCACAGCAGCACCCGCGGGCCGCGCAGCAGCCGCGGCAGCACCATCGAGACGATCAGCAGCACACCGACGATCATCGCCATCACGATGCCCGAGATGTTGGCCATGCCGAGTGCGAACGTGAACAGGCCCAGCAGCAGCACGGACAGCAACACGCCGACGATGCTGCCGCGCCCACCTTCGATCGCGACACCGCCGAGGATCACCATCGTCACGGCATCCAGTTCCCAGCCGAGTGCGATGTTCGGGCGCGTGCTGCCGATGCGGCCGGTCAGCAGCACCGCGGCCAGTGCGGCCATCAGGCCCGCAAAGACGAACAGCGCGAAACGGTGGCGGTCGACCTCGATGCCGGAAAAACGCGAGGCGATCGGGTTGGCGCCGATCGCGACCAGGCGCCTTCCGGTGACCGTGCGATGCAGCAGCACGCCGACGGCCACGGCCATCACCAGCAGGATCGCGAACTCGATTGGCACGATCAGYCACGGCACCCCGATCAGGTCGCCCAGGTAGCCATTGCCCAGCACCGACAGCGCCTCGGGGTAGCCGGTGATCGCCTGGTCGCCCAGCACCACCAGCGCAATCCCCCGGTACAGCGACAGGCTGCCGATCGTCACGACGATGGACGGCAAGCGGTACGCGGTGACGAGCCAGCCGTTCAATGCGCCCGCCGCGGCACCGGTGCCGAAGGCGGCCAGCAGCATCAGCGGCAGGCCGGCACCGGCCTTCATCGCGAAGCCCATCGCCAGCGAACACAGCGACAGCGTCGCGGCGATCGACAGATCGATCTCGCCGGCCACGATCAGCAACGCCATCGCCAGTGCGAGCAAGCCCTTCTCGCTGAAGTTGAAGCTGCTGTCGGCCAGTGCGTACGGCGACATGAAGCCGTCGATGCCGAAGCCGAAGCCGGCCAGCAGCAACACCAGCAGCGCGAGCAGCATGCGCTCCCAGGTTCCGAATGCGCGCGTCATGCAGGTACCTCTCGTCTCTCGAGAATCTGCCGACCGCTGCGCCGCTGCGCACCGGCATTCACCGCGACCGACACCAGGATCACGAGGCCGGCGATCGCCTGCTGCCAGAACGGCGACACCTGGATCACCGGCAGCGCCCCATTCACGACACCGATGAACAGCACGCCGAGCAGCGCACCGGCCACGCTGCCCACCCCGCCGCCGATGCTGACGCCACCGATCACGCAGGCGGCGATCACGGTCAGCTCATACCCGGACGCCAGCTCGGTGAACGCGATCGCATAGCGGCCGACCCACAGCAGCCCCGCCAGCCCGGCCAGCGCGCCCGACACCGCATACACCAGCAGCAGGCGCCGCCGCAGCGGGATGCCGACATACGCCGCCGCGGTCGGGTTGCCACCCAGCGCATACAACTCGCGCCCCTCGCGCCGCCAGCGCAGGAACACCGCCATCGCGACGACCACCGCCGCAGCGATCCACACCAGCGCCGGCAGGCCCGCCCACTGCTCGCGCGGCAGGCCCTTGATCACCGGATGGATCTGGTGGTCCGAGATCCACGCCCCCTGGCTCGCGACGAAGATCGCACCCCGGTACGCCGACAAGGTGCCCAGCGTCACGACGATCGGCGGCAACTCGAAGAACGTGATCAGCCAGCCGTTGACGAGGCCGAGCACGGTGCCGGTCGCGATCGCCAGCAGCACCAGCGGCATGACGCCCAGCTCCGGCATCGCGCGCCCCGCCAGCGCGCACAGCATGCCGGTCAGTGCCAGGTTCGATGCGGCCGACAGGTCGACACCGCGCGTCAGCAGCACCAGCATCTGCCCCATCACGAGGATCGCCAGGATCGCCGAATCGTTCGCGATGTCGAGCGCGTTGTGCCAGGTCAGGAACACCGGCGCGCGCACACCGACCGCCAGCGCGATCGCGACGATGATCGCCAGCAGCGCCAGCTCGCGGTGGCGCCCACCCAGGCCTTTCAGGCTCATCATGCCGCCAGCTCCCGCAGCTCGAGGGGCGCCTGCGGCCGCGGCGGTGCAACCAGGCCCGATGCGGCCGCGACGACGGCCTCTGCTTCCGCACCCTCGCGCGCGAACTCCGCCACCTGCCGCCCGCGCCGCATCACGATCACCCGGTGCGCCAGGTTCATCACCTCCGGCAGCTCCGACGACACCAGGATCACCGCCAGCCCCTGCGCCACCATCTCGCCGATCAGCTGGTACACCGCCTGCTTCGCGCCGACATCGATGCCCTTGGTCGGCTCGTCGAGGATCACGATGCGCGGGTCGAGCCCCAGCCACTTCGCGATCACCACCTTCTGCTGGTTGCCGCCCGACAGCCCCGCCATCGGCGTGTGCGGCGAACCGGTCTTGATCTGCAGCCGCTCGATCATCCGCTGGCACAGCGCCGATTCGCGCAACGCCGACAGCCACGGCCCGCGCGCGAAGCGCGAGAGCCCCGCGAGGCTGATGTTGTGCTGCACCGAGAAGCTCAGGATGCCGCCCTGGCGCTGCCGCTCCTCCGGCACGTAGGCGATGCCGGCCGCGATCGCGTCGCCGGCGCGGCCCGGCTTGAACCGTTTGCCGTCGATCTCGAACTCGCCGCGCGCGTCGGGGTTCAGCCCCATCAGCGCGAGCATCGCCTCGCTGCGGCCCGAACCCACCAGCCCGTAGAAGCCGAGGATCTCGCCGCGCCGCAGCTCGAACGACAACCCGTCGAACTCGCTCGGGTGCGAGAGCCCGCGCACCCGCAGCACCACCTCGCCCGGCGGCGCGGCCGGGGCCGGGTAGATCTGCTCGATCGCGCGGCCGGCCATCAGCTTCACCAGCTCGCGCTCCTCGGCCTGCGCGATCGCACCGCACCCGACCGACGCGCCGTCGCGCAGCACCAGCCAGCGGTCGGCCACCGCAAAGATCTCGTCGAACTTGTGGGTGATGAAGATCACGCCGACACCCTGCTCGCGCAGCGTGCGCACCAGGCCGTAGAAATCGCGGATCTCCTGCTGCGACAGCGCGGCCGTCGGCTCGTCGAGGATGACGACCGAGGCCTGCTGCGACAAGGCGCGCGCGATCTCCACCAGGTGCCGCTCGGCCAGGCTCAGGTCCTTCACCAGCGTGCCGGGCGCGAAGCGCGCGCCGATCTTCGCGAGCACCTGCGCCGCCTGCGCATGCATCGCGGGCCAGTCGATCAACGGCCCGCGCTGCAGGTGCCGGCCGATGAAGACGTTCTCGGCCACCGACAGCTCGTCGAACATCACCGTTTCCTGGTGCACGGCGACGATGCCGGCGGCCTGCGACGCCTGCGCATGCGCAAAACGCAGCGCCCGCCCGTCGAGCTCGATCGTGCCCTCGTCCGGCTGCACCACGCCGGTCAGGATCTTCACGAGCGTCGACTTGCCGGCACCGTTCTCGCCGACCAGCGCCAGCACCTCGCCGCGCTGCAGCTCGAGATCGACGCCGCGCAGCGCGTGCGTCGCCCCGTAGCGCTTGTGGATGCCGCGCAGCTGCAGCAGCGGGGAGGTCATCAGCGGCTTCAGAAGAATTTGGCGAATTTCTCGACGTTGCCGGCGTCGTAGGTGAACGGTTCGGCCATCGCCGCTTCGTTGTTCGCGTCGAGTGCCACCGTGCCGACGCGGCCCAGCGACACCTTCTCGCCCGCCGCGCCCTTGGCCTTGCCGTGCACGAACTGGTGCGCCGCATACACCGCCGAGTAACCGAGGTCGATCGGGTTCCAGATCGCGAACGACTTCACCGCGCCGCTCTTCACGTGGCCGGCCATCTCCGACGGCAGCCCGAGGCCGGTGACGAACAGCGTGCCGACCTTCTTCTCGTCCTGCACGGCCTTCGCCGCGGCCGCGACGCCGACGGTGGTCGGCGCGACGATCGCCTTCAGGTTCGGGTAGCTCTTGAACAGGCCCTGCGCCTCGCGGTAGCTCTTGTCGGTCTGGTCGTCGCCGTAGACGACGCTGACCAGCTTCAGCCCGGTGTACGGCGGCTTCGCGAGCACCTTCTTCATCTCGTCGATCCAGATGTTCTGGTTGGTCGCCTGCGCGGTCGCCGACAGCACCGCGATCTCGCCGGTGGCGCCGATCGCGTCCTGCGTCATCTTCACCAGCTTCTCGCCGATCAGCGCGTTCGACGACGGGTTCAGGTGCATCAGCCGGCCGTCCTTGCGCACGCCGGAGTCGAACGACACCACCTTGATACCGCGCGCCATCGCCTTCTTCAGCGCCGGCACCAGCGCGTCGGGGTCATTGGCCGAGATCACGATCGCCTTCACGTTCTGCGCGATCAGCGAGTTGATGATCTCGATCTGTCCCTCGGCGGTCGCCTTGGCCGGGCCGGTGTAGATGATCTCGACGTCCTTCAACTCCTTGGCCGCTTCCTGCGCGCCCTGGTTGGCGGCATCGAAGAAGCCGTTGCCCAGGCTCTTGACGACCAGCGCGATCTTGTCGGCCGCCATCGCGCCAGGGGCGAAAGCCGCGCACACCAGCGCGGCCAGCAGAACTTGCAGAGGTTTCTTCACGGGTTTGTCTCCTGATGGTTTTATGGACTGACGGGGAACGTGAAAGGAAGATTCAGACGATGCCGCTGCTCGGGCCCGATGCGGGCCGCGCCTCGGCGACCCGGGCGCGGTAGCCGCTCGCGCGGTAGGCCGCCACCGGCTCGATCGCGCCGCCGGCCTCCAGCCGCACGCGCTGCAGGATAGTCGTCACGTCGGTCTGGAAGGCCTGCTTCAGCGCTTGCGAGGCCATCAGCACGTCGTTGGCATCCTGGTACGCCGACAGCGCCTTGCGGTCGACCAGCAGCGCCTGCGCGCAGCAGCGCTGCACGCTGGCGGCGCTGGTCATCAGGCTCTCGATCGGGTCGGTGACGTTGTGCGACTGGTCCAGCATGTAGGCCGGCGCGAAATCGGGCGCGCCGGACTGCGCGGCATCCACCAGCTCGTTGAACACCAGGAACAGCTGGAACGGGTTGATGCTGCCGCTGTCGAGGTCGTCGTCGCCGTACTTGCTGTCGTTGAAATGGAAGCCGGCCAGCTTGCGGGCATGCACCAGCCGCGCGACGATCATCTCGATGTTGACGTTCGGCGCGTGGTGGCCCAGGTCGACCAGGCAGCGCGCCTTGTCGCCCAGCGCCTGCGCAGCCAGCAGGCTGGAGCCCCAGTCCTGGATCACCGTCGCGTAGAACGCCGGCTCGAACATCTTGTGCTCGAGGAACATGTGCCAGTCGGCCGGCAGCGCCGCATAGATGCGCCGCGTGCTGTCGAGGTAGCGCTCGAAGCTGCGCCGGAAATGCTGCTGGCCGGGAAAGTTGGCGCCGTCGCCGATCCACACCGTGATCGCGCGGCTGCCGAGTTCGCGGCCGATCTCGATCACCTCGAGGTTGTGCGCGACCGCCTGCGCCCGCACCGCCGCGTCGGTGTGCGTGAGGCTGCCGAACTTGTAGCTGAGCGGCTGGCCCTTCTGGTCGGAGAAGGTGTTCGAGTTCACCGCGTCGAACGCGAGGCCGCGCATCGCGGCATGCTCGCGCAGCTCGCTGTAGTCGCTGCACTTGTCCCACGGGAAGTGCGGCGAGACGGTCGGCGTGCAGCGCGCGAGCTGCTGGATCACGCTGCAGTCCTCGATCTTGTCGAACACGTCGCGCGGCTCGCCGGCGCCGGGGAAGCGCGCGAAGCGCGTGCCGCCGGTGCCGACGCCCCACGACGGCAGCGCGACCGCGAAGGCGGCCACCTGGCGGCGCACCGCGTCGATGTCGATGTCGCGGCGCGCGAGCTGGGTGCCCAGTGCGTCGTAGTCGTCACGCACGCGCGCGGCGAGCGGCGCGTTCTGCGATTCGACCAGACTGGCGGCGATCAACGGTGTCGGCATGGCGTTCTCCTGGTTCAGCGTGGGAAGGCAGCGAGGTTGCCCGCATCCACATTGAGGATGTTGCCGGTCGACTTGGCCGACAACTCCGACGCGAAGAAGCAGGTGGCCTCGGCGATGTCCTCGGGCAGCACGCTGCGCTTGAGCATCGAGCGGTCGCGGTAGAAGGCTTCGAGTTCATCTTCGGTGATCTTGTTGGCGGCGGCCCGCTCCTGGCTCCAGGTGCCCGTCCAGATCTTGCTGCCGCGGATCACCGCATCGGGGTTCACGACGTTGGCGCGGATGCCCAGCGGCGCCCCTTCGAGCGCGAAGCAGCGTGCGAGCTGGATCTCGCTCGCCTTGGCCGCGCAATAGGCGGCTGCCTGGTTGCTCGGGACCATGCCGTTCTTGCTGGCRATGAAGACGATGCTGCCGCCGCTGCCCTGCGCCTTCATCACGCGGAAGGCCTCGCGGCCGACCAGGAAGTAGCCGGTCGACAGGATGGCCTGGTTGCGCATCCACAGCGCGAGCGAGGTGTCCTCGATCGGTGCGGCCGACGCGATGCCGGCGTTCGACACCAGGATGTCCAGGCCGCCGTACTCGATCGTCGCGCCGGCATAGGCGCGCAGCACGGCGGCCTCTTCGGTCACGTCGCAATGCAGCGTGCGCACCACGTCGCGGCCGAAGCGTTTCGACAGCTCCGCGCCGACCTGCTCCAGCGCCGGCGTGTCGATGTCGAGCAGCACCGCGCAGGCGCCGTCGGCCAGCAGCCGCTCGACGATCGCGCGGCCGATGCCGCCGGCACCGCCGGTCACCAGCGCGACCTTGCCGACCAGCGGCTTCGGCTTCGGCATGCGCTGCAGCTTGGCCTCCTCGAGCAGCCAGTACTCGATGTCGAAGGCCTCCTGCTCGGGCAGGCCGACATAGCGGTCCAGCGCATCGGCCTCGCGCATCACGTTGATCGCGTTGACGTAGAACTCGCCGGCGATCCGCGCGGTGGCCTTGTCCTTCGCGAGCGAGACCATGCCGACGCCGGGCAGCAGCACGATCACCGGGTTCGGGTCGCGCAGCGCCGGGCTGTCGGCGCGCTTGCAGCGCTCGTAGTAGGCCGTGTAGTCGGCGCGGTAGGCGGCCAGCCGCTCCTCGATCGCGGCGGCAAGCGCCGGGCCGTCGAGCGCGTACAGCGAGGCCGGCAGGATCAGCGGGCGGATCTTGGTGCGCAGGAAATGGTCGGGGCACGAGGTGCCGAGCGCGGCCAGGCGCTCGAGGTCGCGGCTGTTGACGAATTCCTGCACCGTGGCCGAGCGGTCGACGTGCGCGAGCTTGTGGCCGCTGCGCGAGACGGCGCCGCGCAGCACCGGCAGCAGCCGGGCCAGCAGCGCCTGCTGTGCGTCGCCCGCCAGCGGCTCGCGCGCCGCGCCGCCGAAGCTGACGAGCTTGCGCTCGCGCCRCTCGGCCTGCAGCCAGGCCTGCGCTTCCTGGATCACGCCGACGGTGTTCTCGTAGCAGCTGCGCGCATCATCGCCCCAGGTGAACAAGCCGTGGCCGGCCAGCACCAGTCCCCGCAGGCCGGGGTGCTCGGCCACGTAGCGCTGCAGCTGCATGCCGAGCTCGAAGCCGGGCCGCCGCCACGGCAGCCAGCCGACCGTGCCGCCGAAGATCGTCTGCGTCAGCGCGCGGCTGTTCTCCATCGCGGCGATCGCGATCACCGCGTCGGGATGCATGTGGTCGACGTGCCGGAACGGCAGGTAGGCGTGCAGCGGGGTGTCGATGCTGGCGGCGCGCGCGTTCAGGTTGAAGGTGCAGTGCGGCAGGTAGCCGACCATCTCGTCTTCATGCGCGGGGCCGCGGTACAGCGTCTGCAGCGCCTGCAGTTTGTCGAGGTAGAGCGTCGAGAAGCCGTCGAGCTTCATCGAGCCGAGGTCGCCGCCGGAGCCCTTGACCCACAGCACCTGCACGTCCTGCTGCGAGAGCGGATCGCGCTGCAGCAGCTTGGCGGAGGTGTTGCCGCCGCCGTAGTTCGTGATGCGCAGGTCGGAGCCCAGCAGGTTCGATCGGTACAGCAGGCGGCCGGGCTCGTCCAGGCGCTCGGCGTGGGCGGCATCCCAGGTCGGGAAGGGCAGGGTCGGTTCGGTCATGTCGGTCTCGAAGCTCTCGGTTCGAGACGGAATCTAGGGGGTGGCATGCATAAGGACAAGCAATGGTTTCTTATTGAATGGCGAAGAGAAGCTGATGCCTCCCCGTAGCCCGGGTGACAACCCGGGACYCGGATTGGCATCCGGGCCACGAAGTCGGGGAAAACGTGGGGGCGCGATGCAGCGCGCGCCATTCGCAACACCGCGCCGACCACGGGCAATCACCCGCCCTTAAGCTCGCAATGCGCCAGCCGCGCCCCCTGCTCCAGCACGAACTCGCGGAACGCCGCATTCACGCCCGCCAGCGCTCCATCGCGCCGGTGCAGCAGGCACCAATCCAGCAGCTTGGGCATCCCCACGAGGTCGAGCACCGCCATGCGCCCGGCCGCCAGCTCGATCTGGAACGCATGGGCCGACATGAAGCTGATGCCCATGCCCGCCATCACCGCCTGCTTGATGGTCTCGTTGCCCGACAGCTCCATCGTCACGTTGACCTGCAGCGATTGCGACTGCAGCAGGTGCTCGAGGAACTGCCGCGTCGCCGAGCCCGGCTCGCGGAAGATGAACGGCTCGCCCTTCAGCTCGCTCCACGCGATGCGCCGCTTGCCGGCCAGCGGGTGCGCCGGCGCGGCGACGATGCAGTGCGGGTGGCGCGCGAAGGCCTCGGCCTCGACATCGGCCTCCGACGGCGGGTAGCCGGCGATCGCGACGTCAATCTGGTGCTCGTTCAGCAGCGCGAGGATGGTCTCGCGCCGGTCCACCGACAGCTTCAGCTTGACCTCGGGAAAGCGCTCGCGGAACGCCATCATCAGCAGCGGCGCGAAGTAGTTCGCCGTCGGCACCACGCCCAGGTGCAGCTGGCCGCGCGTGCTGCCCTCGCCCGAACTCATCGAGGTCAGCGCCTCCTCGGCCTGGCGGATCGCGCCGAGGATGCCGCGCGCATGGCGCAGCAGTTCGTCGCCGGCCTCGGTGAGCTGCAGCCCGCGGCCCTGCTTGCGGAACAGCGGCAGCCCGAGTTCGTCTTCGAGCAGCCGGATCTGCATCGACACCGCCGGCTGCGTGAGATGCAGCTGCTCGGCGGCGCGCGAGTGGCTCAGCGTGGTCGCGGCGGCCTCGAAGGCGCGCAGCTGGCGCAGCGTCAGGTTCTTCATGCGCCGCCCGCCTTCAGGTGCGTCAGCGGCAGCGCCCCGCCCGCCTTCACCTCGCCGAGCGAGAAGCTGGTGTGGATGTCCTTCACGTTCGGCAGGTTCAGCAGCGTCTCGATCGAGAAGCGCGAGAACGCATCGAGGTCGGTCGCCATCACCTGCAGCTCGAAGGTGCCGGCGCCCGAGATGTAGTGACACGCGATCACCTCGGGCAGCTGGCGGATCGCGTCTTCGAGCGCGCGCGTCTCGGTGCCGGTGTTGCGGTTCGCATCCACGCGCACGAAAGCCAGCACGCCCAGGCCGACCTTGCGCCGGTCGAGTTCGGCGCGGTAGCCGGTGATGTAGCCCTGCTCCTCCAGCCACTTGACGCGCCGCCAGGTCGGCGCGGCCGACAGGCCGATGCGCGTCGCGAGCTCGGCGTTGGACAGCCGCGCGTCCTGCTGCAGCTCGCGCAGGATCAGCACGTCGTAGCGGTCGAGCGTCGCGCCATGCGCCTCGGGGCTGGGCGCCGCAGATGTCGAGGCGGGCGGCCTGCTGGTTTTCCCTGATACGGGCTTTTTGAGCGTCATTCTCGTCATCACATGAAGATGTCAGCAAGATTATTGCGCGCAGCCCCTCTGAGAGGGCAAACATAGAAAGGACTTGCGCGAAGCGAATCCCTACACTGACCGCTGCCGACRCCGCCACGAGCGGTCGACGCGCCTCAYCGATCCTCCCCCAAGGAGCCCTGGCCGATGAACGCCCCGCTACCCGAATCCATCCGCAAGGCGCTCGAGAGCGTCTCCCTCGACGACAAGTACAGCCTCGCGACCGGCCGCGCCTTCATGAGCGGCGTGCAGGCGCTGGTGCGGCTGCCGATGCTGCAGCGCACGCGCGATGCAATGGCCGGCCTGAACACCGGCGGCTTCATCAGCGGCTACCGCGGCTCGCCGCTCGGCGGCTACGACCAGGCGCTGTGGCAGGCCAAGAAGCACCTGCAGGCGCAGAACATCGTGTTCCAGCCCGGCGTCAACGAAGAGCTCGGCGCGACCGCGGTGTGGGGCACGCAGCAGCTCGACCTGTACCCGCAGACAAAGAAGTTCGACGGCGTGTTCGGCATCTGGTACGGCAAGGGCCCGGGCGTGGACCGCTGCTCCGACGTGTTCAAGCACGCCAACATGGCCGGCACCGCGAAGCACGGCGGCGTGATCGCGCTGGCCGGCGACGACCACATCGCCAAGAGCAGCACCGCGGCGCACCAGAGCGACCACATCTTCAAGGCCTGCGGGCTGCCGGTGTTCTTTCCGTCGAGCGTGCAGGACATCCTCGACATGGGGCTGCATGCGTTCGCGATGAGCCGCTTCGCCGGCGTCTGGTCGGGCATGAAGACGATCCAGGAGATCGTCGAATCGTCGGCCAGCATCAGCGTCGACCCGGATCGCGTGAACATCGTGCTGCCGGAAGACTTCGTGATGCCGGYCGGCGGCCTGCACATCCGCTGGCCCGATGCGCCGCTCGAGCAGGAGGCGCGGCTGATGGACCACAAGTGGTACGCCG
>NZ_JBFUCB010000141.1:0-11348 GCF_056405435.1 Rhizobacter sp. P1_G5
GCACCGACCTGAGCGGCACGCCCAACATGGAGGTGATCGCGTCGATCGTCGAGCTGAAGCCGGGCCAGAGCAGCAACCTGCATGTGCACCACGGCGTGGAGGCGTTCCACGTGCTGCAGGGCGCGATGGTGCAGGCGCCGGGCAAGGATGCCTCGATGATGCCCACCGGCCTGACCGGGCTGAACCTGCGCGACGTGCAGCACGGCAGCTTCAAGGTGGTCGGCGACATACCCTTGAAGTTGTTCACGGTGCACATCGTCGACAAGAATGCACCGCTGTACGACTTCGTCAAATGACACCCCGGGCACCATGACCTACACCGCCGCGGCCGACCGCTACGAGACCATGACCTACCGCCGCTGCGGCCGCAGCGGGCTGAAACTGCCGGCGCTGTCGCTCGGCCTGTGGCACAACTTCGGCGATGCCACGCCGCTCACCGAGCAGCGCGCGCTGTTGCGCACCGCCTTCGACCTCGGCATCAACCACTTCGACCTCGCCAACAACTACGGCCCGCCGTACGGCAGCGCCGAGACCAATTTCGGGCGCCTGCTGCGCGAGGATTTCAAGGGCTACCGCGACGAGCTGGTGATCTCCACCAAGGCCGGCTACGACATGTGGCCGGGCCCGTACGGGCAGGGCGGCGGCTCGCGCAAATACGTGCTCGCGAGCCTCGACCAGAGCCTGCGGCGCATGGGCCTGGACTACGTCGACATCTTCTATTCGCACCGCTTCGATGCCGCCACGCCGCTGGAGGAAACCGCCTCGGCGCTCGCGACCGCGGTGCAGTCGGGCCGCGCGCTGTACGTCGGCATCTCGTCGTACTCGGCCGGCAAGACGGCCGAGATGGCGCGGCTGCTGCGCGAGCGTGGCGTGCCGTTGCTGATCCACCAGCCGTCGTACAGCCTGCTGAACCGCTGGATCGAAGGCGAGCTGCTCGCGACACTCGAGGGCGAAGGCGCCGGCTGCATCGCCTTCAGCGCGCTCGCTCAGGGGCTGCTGACCGACAAGTACCTGAACGGCGTTCCGGTGGATGCGCGCATCAACAAGCCGGGCGGTGGCTCGATGAAGGCGGAACACCTCTCGGCCGCCAACCTGGAGCGCGTGCGCGCGCTGCGGGCGATCGCGCAGCGGCGCGGGCAATCGCTCGCCCAGATGGCGCTGGCCTGGGTGCTGCGCGACCCGCGCGTGACGACCGCGCTGATCGGCGCGAGCCGGCCCGAGCAGCTGCGCGAGAACGTGGCAGCCCTGTCACGGCTGGATTTCAGCGCGCAGGAGCTGGCCGAGATCGACCGGCATGCGCAGGACGGCGGGCTCGACCTGTGGGCGCGCTCCAGTCACGACGAGGCGTTCTGACGCGGCGGCAACACCCCGACGTCCAGTTCGACCTCGTAGTCGCAATCGCAGCCCTGGCCGGCGGCGATCAGCCGCGCGACCGCCCGGCCGGCCCAGCGGCGCAGCCATGCCGGCCCGGGCAACTGCCGCGCCCGCACCAGCACGCCGCAGCGGTAACCGCCTTGTACCTCCCACAACAGCGCCGCGCAGGCGCCGTGGCGCCGCCGGCTGACCAGCACGCCGACCGGGCACGGCTCGCTCGCGCAGCACACGCCGCAGCCGTTGCACGGGGCGCCGAACGCCGGTTTCGGCGGCGCGTCAGGGTGGATCCGGATGATTCGTCGCACGGCATCGTCCGATGGGAGGAGGCGATTGTCGCCCGCGGGAAACTCGCCGATCCCACGAGGTAGACCGCAGAATTCCAACGGTGTTACAGTCGCGCCCGTGACTTTCAGGTCCTTCCCGTCCCCTTGCTGGTAAATCAGTCAAGGCGGGTCGCAATCCGCCAGCCGGTCTAGCCGTGTCGCGGAAGGTTTCTCAACCCACTACAGCACCGGAAACCGGTGTGAAAGGTGAGCGAAATGATGCAGGAATACAGGTCGAACTCGTACCTGTTCGGGGGCAATGCGCCCTATGTCGAAGAGATGTACGAGGCTTACCTCGACAACCCGGGCTCGGTGCCTGACAACTGGCGCGCCTACTTCGACGCCCTCCAGCACGTTCCTGCCGCCGACGGTTCGTCGGCTGCCGACGTTCCGCACGCACCGGTCGTCGAATCGTTCGCTCAACGCGCCAAGGCCAACGCCTTCGGCAACAAGGCCAGCAGCGCCGACCTCGCGGTCGCCCGCAAGCAGGTCCACGTCCAGTCGCTGATCGCCGCCTACCGCTTCCTCGGCTCGCGCTGGGCCGACCTCGACCCGCTCAAGCGCCAGGAGCGCCCGAAGATCCCCGAGCTGGAGCCGGCGTTCTACGACCTGAGCGAGTCCGACATGGACATCTCGTTCAGCGCGACGAACACCTACTTCACGACCGCCGAGCAGATGACGCTGCGCCAGATCGTGCAGGCGCTGCGCGAGACCTACTGCAGCTCGATCGGCGCCGAGTACATGCACATCACCGACCAGCCCGAGAAGCGCTGGTGGCAGCAGCGGCTCGAGTCGATCCGCTCCAAGCCCAATTTCACGGCCGAGCAGAAGAAGCAGATCCTGAACCGCCTGACCGCGTCCGAAGGCCTCGAGCGCTACCTGCACACCAAGTTCGTCGGCCAGAAGCGCTTCTCGCTCGAAGGCGGCGAAAGCTTCATCGCATCGATGGACGAGCTGGTGCAGCGCGCCGGCGAGAAGGGCGTGCAGGAGATCGTGATCGGCATGGCCCACCGCGGCCGCCTGAACGTGCTGGTCAACACGCTGGGCAAGATGCCCAAGGACCTGTTCGCCGAGTTCGACCACACCGCGCCCGAGAACCTGCCCTCGGGCGACGTGAAGTACCACCAGGGCTTCTCGAGCGACGTCACCACCGACGGCGGCCCGGTCCACCTGAGCCTGTCGTTCAACCCGTCGCACCTGGAGATCGTCAACCCGGTCGTCGAAGGCTCGGTCAAGGCCCGCCTGGACCGCCGCGGCGACAAGGAAGGCGACACCGTGCTGCCGGTGCTGGTGCACGGCGACGCGGCCTTCGCCGGCCAGGGCGTGGTGATGGAGACGCTGGCGCTCGCGCAGACGCGCGGCTACTACACCGGCGGCACCGTCCACATCGTCATCAACAACCAGATCGGCTTCACGACCAGCGACCCGCGCGACACCCGCTCGACGCTGTACTGCACCGACGTGGTCAAGATGATCGAGGCCCCGGTGCTGCACGTGAACGGCGACGACCCCGAGGCGGTCGTGCTGTGCACGCAGCTCGCGCTCGACTACCGCCAGGAGTTCAACAAGGACGTGGTGGTCGACATCGTCTGCTTCCGCAAGCTCGGCCACAACGAGCAGGACACGCCGGCGCTCACGCAGCCGCTGATGTACAAGAAGATCGCCCAGCACCCGGGCACCCGCAAGCTGTACGGCGACAAGCTGGTGGCGCAGGGCGTGCTGCCGGCCGACGGCCCGGACGCGATGGTCAAGGAGTTCCGCGCCGCGATGGATGCCGGCAAGCACACCATCGACCCGGTGCTGACTAACTACAAGAGCAAGTACGCGGTCGACTGGTCGCCGTACCTGAACAAGAAGTGGACCGATTCGGCCGACACCGCGCTGCCTCTGGCCGAGGTGAAGCGCCTGGCCGAGCGCATCACGACGGTGCCGGCGAACTTCAAGCCGCACCCGCTGGTCGAGAAGGTGCTGGCCGACCGCGCCGCGATGGGCCGCGGCGACATCAACATGGACTGGGGCATGGGCGAGCACCTCGCCTTCGCGTCGCTGGTCGCGAGCGGCTACCCGATCCGCCTGTCCGGCGAGGACAGCGGCCGCGGCACGTTCACGCACCGCCACGCGGTGCTGCATGACCAGAACCGCGAGAAGTGGGACGAAGGCACCTGGACGCCGCTGCAGCACGTGGCCGACAACCAGGCCCCGTTCGTCGTGATCGACTCGCTGCTCTCCGAAGAAGCGGTGCTCGGCTTCGAGTACGGCTACGCGAGCGCCGACCCGAACACGCTGACGATCTGGGAAGCGCAGTTCGGCGACTTCGTCAACGGCGCGCAGGTGGTGATCGACCAGTTCATCGCATCCGGTGAAGTGAAGTGGGGCCGTGCGAACGGCCTGACGCTGATGCTGCCGCACGGCTATGAAGGCCAGGGCCCGGAGCACTCGTCGGCGCGCCTGGAGCGCTTCATGCAGCTGGCCGCGGACAACAACATGCAGATCGTGCAGCCGACCTCGGCCAGCCAGATCTTCCATGTGCTGCGCCGCCAGATGGTGCGCATGTTCCGCAAGCCGCTGATCATCATGACGCCGAAGTCGCTGCTGCGGAACAAGGACGCCACGTCCCCGCTCGTCGAGTTCACGAAGGGCGAGTTCAAGACGGTGATCCCCGAAGCGAACGACGAGATCGCGACCGACAAGGTCAAGCGCATCGTCGCCTGCTCCGGCAAGGTCTACTACGACCTGGTGAAGGCCCGTGCCGAGAAGAAGGGCACCGACGTGGCGATCATCCGCGTCGAGCAGCTCTATCCGTTCCCGCACAAGGCCTTCGCGGCCGAGGTGAAGAAGTACCCGAACGCGACCGAGATCGTCTGGTGCCAGGATGAGCCGCAGAACCAGGGCGCCTGGTTCTTCGTGCAGCACTACATCCACGAGAACATGGTCGACGGCCAGCGGCTGGGCTATGCGGGTCGCCCCGCGTCGRCCTCGCCGGCAGTGGGCTACGCGCACCTGCACCAGGAGCAGCAGAAGGCGCTGCTCGACCAGGCCTTCGCCAAGCTCAAGGGCTTCATCCTCACCAAATAAGCAAGTCGTGGCGCAGCCCGCCGGCCCGATGGCCGGCCGGGCTGCGACCGTGCTGAACACCAAGAAAGAACCTCATGGCAATCGTAGAAGTCAAAGTCCCGCAGCTGTCCGAATCGGTGGCCGAAGCCACGCTGCTGCAATGGAAGAAGAAGCCCGGCGAGGCCGTGGCGATCGACGAGATCCTGATCGAGATCGAGACCGACAAGGTCGTGCTGGAAGTGCCGGCGCCGGCCGCCGGCGTGATCGCGCAGATCGTCAAGAACGACGGCGAGAGCTGCACCAGCGATGAAGTGATCGCCCGGATCGACACCGAAGCCGCTGCGCAGGTGAGCCCGCTGGAAATCAAGGCCGTGCCCGCACCGACCGCGGCCCCGGCGGCGGCTGCCGCTGCGCCGAGCAGCGCCAGCAAGAGCGATGTCGCGATGCCCGCGGCCGCCAAGCTGCTGGCCGACAACAACCTGTCGACCAGCGCCGTCACCGGCACCGGCAAGGACGGCCGCGTGACCAAGGGCGACGTGCTGGGCGCGATCGCCGGCGGCGCGAAGCCGGCTGTCGCCGCACCGGTGGCTGCACCGGTCGCACCGTCGGTGGCGAAGCCGCTGCCGGCCGTCGCCGCGCCGATCCAGCAGAACCTGGGCGATCGTCCGGAACAGCGCGTGCCGATGAGCCGCCTGCGCGCCCGCGTTGCCGAGCGCCTGCTGCAGTCGCAGGCCACCAACGCCATCCTGACCACGTTCAACGAAGTGAACATGGCGCCGGTGATGGAGATGCGCAAGAAGTTCCAGGAGAAGTTCGAGAAGGAGCACGGCGTGAAGCTGGGCTTCATGAGCTTCTTCGTGAAGGCCGCGGTCGCCGCGCTGAAGAAGTACCCGGTGATCAACGCCAGCGTCGACGGCAACGACATCGTCTACCACGGCTACTTCGACATCGGCATCGCGGTCGGTTCGCCGCGCGGCCTGGTGGTGCCGATCATCCGCAATGCCGACCAGCTGAGCTTTGCCGACATCGAGAAGACCATCGCCGGCTTCGGCCAGAAGGCCAAGGACGGCAAGCTGTCGCTCGAGGAGCTGACCGGCGGCACGTTCTCGATCAGCAACGGCGGCACCTTCGGCTCGATGCTGTCGACGCCGATCATCAACCCGCCGCAGTCGGCCATCCTCGGCGTGCACGCGACGAAGGACCGCGCGGTGGTCGAGAACGGGCAGATCGTGATCCGCCCGATGAACTACCTCGCGATGTCGTACGACCACCGCATCATCGACGGCCGCGAAGCCGTGCTGGGCCTGGTCGCGATGAAGGATGCGCTGGAAGATCCGGCCCGCCTGCTGTTCGACATCTAACCGGAACCGACGATGAGCAAATCATTTGACGTGGTCGTCATCGGCGGCGGCCCCGGCGGCTACATCGCCGCGATCCGCGCGGCGCAGCTGGGCTTCAACACCGCCTGCATCGACGAGTGGAAGAACGAGAAGGGCGGCCCGGCCCCGGGCGGCACCTGCACCAACGTCGGCTGCATTCCGTCGAAGGCGCTGCTGCAGTCGAGCGAGCATTTCGAGCATGCCGGCCATGCCTTTGCCGACCACGGCATCGGCCTGAAGGACCTGAGCATCGATGTCAGCAAGATGCTGGGCCGCAAGAACGCGGTCGTGAAGCAGAACAACGACGGCATCCTGTACCTCTTCAAGAAGAACARGGTGTCGTTCTTCCACGGCCGCGGCTCGTTCGTGAAGGCCGCTGAAGGCGGCTACGAGATCAAGGTGGCGGGCGCGGCCGAAGAATCGATCGTCGCCAAGCACGTGATCGTCGCGACCGGCTCCAACCCGCGCGCGCTGCCCGGTGCGCCGTTCGACGAGGAGAACATCCTCAGCAACGACGGTGCGCTGCGCATCCCCGCGGTGCCGAAGAAGCTGGGSCTGATCGGCGCCGGCGTGATCGGCCTGGARATGGGCTCGGTSTGGCGCCGCCTGGGGGCCGAGGTGGTGGTGCTGGAGGCGCTGCCGACCTTCCTCGGCGCGGTCGACGAGCAGATCGCCAAGGAGGCGCAGAAGGCCTTCAACAAGCAGGGCCTGAAGGTCGAGCTGGGCGTGAAGATCAGCGAAGTCAAGACCGGCAAGAAGGGTGTCACCGTCGCGTACGCCAACGCCAAGGGCGAAGCGCAGACGCTCGAGGTCGAGAAGCTGATCGTCTCGATCGGCCGCGTTGCCAACACGATCGGCCTGAACCCGGAAGCGGTCGGTTTGAAGCTCGACGAGCGCGGCGCGGTGGTGGTCGACGACGACTGCAAGACCAACCTGCCGAACGTCTGGGCGATCGGCGACGTGGTGCGCGGCCCGATGCTCGCGCACAAGGCCGAGGAAGAGGGCGTCGCGGTGGCCGAGCGCATTGCCGGCCAGCACGGGCACGTCAACTTCAACACGATCCCGTGGGTGATCTACACCTCGCCGGAGATCGCGTGGGTCGGCCAGACCGAGCAGCAGCTGAAGGCCGCGGGCCGGGCCTACAAGGCCGGCACCTTCCCGTTCCTCGCGAACGGGCGGGCGCGCGCGCTGGGCGACACGACGGGCATGGTCAAGTTCCTCGCCGACGCGAAGACCGACGAGATCCTGGGCGTGCACATCGTCGGGCCGATGGCGTCGGAGCTGATCTCCGAGGCGGTGGTCGCGATGGAGTTCAAGGCCTCGGCCGAGGACATCGCGCGCATCTGCCATGCGCACCCGTCGCTGAGCGAAGCCACGAAGGAAGCGGCCCTGGCCGTCGACAAGCGCACGCTGAACTTCTGAACGGAAGCCACCGCGCTCGATGGTCTCCGTCACAGAGTTGTACCGGCAGACGCTCGCGGAGCGCGGCTACCAAAGCGACCCGGCGCAACTCGCCGCGGTCGCTGCGCTGCAGCGCTGCCAGGACGAGTGGGAGGCCTACAAGGCGCGGCGCAGCAATKCGATCGCGAAGCTGCTGGTGCGGCCGCCGCTGCCGCGCGGCGTCTACATGCACGGCGGGGTGGGGCGCGGCAAGAGCTTCCTGATGGATTGCTTCTTCAACGCCGTGCCGCTGCAGCGCAAGACGCGGCTGCACTTCCATGAGTTCATGCGCGAGGTGCACCGCGAGCTGGCCGAGCTGAAGGGCATCGTCAACCCGCTCGAGGAACTGGGCGCGCGCATCTCGCGGCGCCACCGGCTGATCTGCTTCGACGAGTTCCACGTCGCCGACGTGACCGACGCGATGATCCTGCACCGGCTGCTCGACAGCCTGTTCTCGCACCGCGTCAGCATCGTCACGACCTCGAACTTCAAGCCGGACGACCTGTACCCGAACGGCCTGCACCGCGACCGCATCCTGCCGGCCATCGAACTGCTGAAGCAGAAGCTCGAGGTGATCAGCGTCGACAACGGCACCGACTACCGGCGCCGCACGCTGGAGCAGGTGACGCTGTACCACACGCCGCTCGGGCCCGAGGCCGATGCGGCGATGGCCGAGGCCTTCACGCGGCTGGCCGAGGCCAAGGACGAGCCGCCGGTGCTGCACATCGAGCACCGCGAGCTGCACGCGCGGCGCAAGGCCGGCGGCGTGGTGTGGTTCGACTTCAAGACGCTGTGCGGCGGGCCGCGTTCGCAGAACGACTACCTGGAGCTTGCGACGCAGTTCCATACCGTGCTGCTGTCGGATGTGCCGCAGATGCCGCCGCGGCTCGCCTCGGAGGCGCGGCGCTTCACCTGGCTGGTCGACGTGCTGTACGACCGCCGCGTGAAGCTGATCATGTCGGCCGCGGTGCCACCGGAAGAGCTCTACAAGGACGGCCCGCTGGCGCACGAGTTCCCGCGCACGGTGTCGCGGCTCAACGAGATGCAGTCGAAGGAATTCCTGTCGCTGGAGCGCCGCGACGTGGATACTCGGTTGACATGAAAAGGCTGTTCGTCACCGCTGCCTTGCTGGTCGCCGCGCTGGTGCAGGCGCAGACGAAGGACGCGCCGTCCAGCCAGGYCGAGCGCGAGCGCATCGCGAAGCAGCGCCAGGTGGCCGAGGCGCAGTATGCGCAGCGCGAGGCCGAGTGCAAGCGCCGTTTCGTCGTGACCTCGTGCATCGACCAGGCGCGTGCCGACCGGCGCCAGTCGCTGGACAACCTGCACCAGCAGGAGATCGCGCTCGACGAGGTGGAGCGCCAGCAGCGCAGCGCCGAGCACCGCCGGCGGCGCGATGCCAAGGCCTGGGACGAGATCAACAAGCCGGCGCCGGAGCCGCGGCCGCCGCGCGAACCGAAGGCGCGCGCATCGAAGCCGCTGCTGCCGCCGTCAGCCGCCGCATCGCGGCCGGCACCGGTCGATCGCAGTGCCGACGAGCAGCAGGCGCGCGAGCGATTCGAGGCTCGCCAGCGCGAGGCGCAGGCCCACAAGGCCGAGATCGAAGAACGCAACCGCAAGAAGGCGGCGACCCGCAAGCCGGGATTGCCGCTCCCCGCCGCTTCGGCGCCCTGAATGCCGATCAAGCAACGCCCGCGGAACCGGCTTCGCCGGGCCGCCGGGTGGTGCCCCCTGGGGGGAGGGGCGAAGCGACTGGRGGGGCTCTATCTAGCCTAGCGCGTCGATCCGGATCAGCGCCAGCGACAGGTTGTCCCCCGTCCCCCGCGCCCGCTGGCGTGCCTTCGTCACCAGCATCTCGCTCGCCTCGCGCGGCGGCAGCGTGTGCACGATCGCGCCGAGTTCCTTCGGGCTGAAGTAGTGCCACAGCCCGTCGCTGCAGGCGAGCACCGAGTCGCCGACCTGCAGCTGGTCGATGTGGTGCAAGGTCAGCGGCGGATCCTGGTAGGTGCCGAGGCAGCCGGTCAGCAGGTTCGACTGCGGGTGCGTGTTGGCCTCTTCCTCGCTGATCTGGCCCTCGTCGACCAGGCGTTGCACGAACGAATGGTCGATGGTGCGGCGGACCATGTCCGGCCCGCGGAAGTGGTAGCAGCGCGAATCGCCGGCATGGATCATGTCGCACTCGCGCGAGGGGCTGATCAGGTAGGCCACCGCGGTGCTGTGCGGCTCTTCCTCGGCGGTGATCGCCGTCAGCTTGATCATCAGGTGCGCTTCGAGCACCAGTTGCTTCAGCAGCTCGGAGGGATCGTCCTGGTTCGGGCTGTAGCGCTCGAACAGCTGGCGTGCCGTCAGCACCACCTGGTCGGCGGCCTTGCGACCGCCGCTCTTGCCGCCCATGCCGTCGGCCAGCACCGCCAGGGCACACCCGGGAACCCGGTGATGGGGCAGGATCTCGACCTGGTCCTGCTGGTAGGCGCGGTCGCCGCGGTGCATGCCGGTGGCGGCATTCAGCCGATATCCTGGGGGTGTGCTCATGGGCGAAAACTATAATCGCTTTGCCCCCACGCCCACCTGCAATACTCCGCGACGTTCTCCTCGATGGACGACAACCTGCACTCGCCGCAGCGCCGCCTGATCGAGCTTCGCATCGAACACGCCGACCTCGACAGCCTGATCGACCGCGTGGCTGGCGAGCACTCCGACGACGAACTCGCGATGCGCCGGCTCAAGAAGCGGCGCCTGGCCCTGCGCGACCAGATCGCGAAACTGGAAACCCAGCTTGACCCTCCCGAACCCGCCTGATCTGACTCCGCTCGAAGAGGCCGTCGCCGAAGCCTTCGCCCAGGGCGGCGCGTTGTCGCAGGCCGATCCGCGCTATGTCGAGCGCGAGGTGCAGCAGCGCATGGCGCAGCAGGTGGCGCAGGCGATCGACGGGCGGCATGCGCTGGTCGCCGAGGCGGGCACCGGCGTCGGCAAGACCTTCGCCTACCTGGTGCCGACGCTGCTGTCGGGCGCGCGGGCGCTCGTCAGCACCGCCACCAAGAGCCTGCAGGACCAGCTCTTCCTGCGCGACCTGCCGCGCCTGCGCGATGCGCTCGGGCTGCCGCTGACGATTGCGCTGCTGAAGGGCCGCGCCAGCTACCTCTGCACGCACCGCATGAACCAGGCGCGCCAGTCGGCCCAGCTGCCAGACCGCTGGGCGGTGCGCACGCTGGCCAAGATCGAGACCTGGTCGCGCGCCACCACCAGCGGCGACCTGGCCGAGCTCGACGGGCTCGACGAGCGCTCCAGCGTGATCCCGCTGGTCACCTCCACCCGCGACAACTGCCTCGGCAGCGAGTGCCCCGACTACCGCCAGTGCCATGTGATGAAGGCGCGGCGCGAGGCGATGGCGGCCGACCTGGTGGTCGTCAACCACCACCTGTTCTTCGCCGACATGGCGCTGCGCGACTCGGGCGTGGCCGAGCTGCTGCCGAGCGTCGAGGTGGCGGTGTTCGACGAGGCGCACCAGCTCGCCGAGGCCGGCGTCGCCTTCCTCGGCACGACGCTCGGCACCGGGCAGGTGATCGACTTCGCCCGCGACATGCTCGGCGCCGGGCTGCAGTTGGCGCGCGGGCTCGCGCCATGGCAGGAACTGGCCGCCGCCTGCGACAAGGCGGCGCGCGATCTGCGCATGGCCGCCGCCGGCCCGCTGCGCGAGGTGCGCGGCAGCCTGAAGCTGCGCTGGGACGAACGCGCCGAGCGGGCGGATTTCGGCACCGCGCTGCAGGGCGTGGCGCAGGCC
>NZ_JBFUCB010000142.1:0-11339 GCF_056405435.1 Rhizobacter sp. P1_G5
GCGCGGGAGCGGTTGAAGGCCCTTCACGCCGCCCACCACCCCCGCGGCTGACGCTACTTCACGATCACCAGGTACATGCTGATGCCCGCGTTGTTCAGCGGCCCCAGCGTCACCGTGCCGGCGTTGAGGCGCTTCCTGAAGATGCTGAACGCGCGGGTCGTGCCGCCCTCCGAGGTCGTCAGGTCGGTCCCGGTGTCGACCCAGCTGCTGTCGACCCACGACGGCAACGCGCCGCGGTTGTCGAACGCCAGGTAGACATCGGCCGCCGCGCTCAGCGAAAAGCTCGCGAGCGGCGTGCCGGTGTACGACTTCGACGCGTTGGCGGTGCGCACCCAGCGGCCGCCGGCCACCGCGACCGGCAGGCTGGCCACGGTGAACGTGCGGTCGCCATAGACGGTGTTGCCGACCTGCAGGTTGGACTGCACCGACCAGGCCGCCGAGTTGGCGCCATCGGACACCGCCAGGTTGCCGATCGTCGCGACCGGCGGCGTCGTGCCGCAGCCCGTCACGCGCGCGCCGCCCCAGTCCGCGTGGTCGTTGCCGACGCCGTCGCCCCCATCGGTGACCACCAGCCGCAGCGTGTTCTTGCCGGCCACGCTGACCAGCGCCTTCTTGCGGATCTCGCCACCGCGCGTGACGCCGCTGTCGTAGGCCARCACGCCGTCCAGCCAGACCTGGAACACCACCGAGCCGTTGTTGCCGGCCTCGCCGTCGACGCCCAGGTCGCTCAGGAAGCTGCCGCTGCAGCTGCCGTTCAGCGCAAAGCTGATGTCCGACGGTGCATGCACCCCCAGCCCCTTCAGGTACGGCACCGACGCGAGCGTGATCGTCCGGCCGTCGGCCGCGCCCTGCTCGCCGTTGCTGCGGTCGACCTCGTACGGCCCCCAGCCGTTGGCGGGCGTGCCCACCACCGGCAGCTGGCTGACAGGCGTGCGCGGAATGATGTCGCGCGTCGCGGTCGCGGTGGCGCCGGACGAATCGCGCACCGTCAGCGTGATGCGCAGCCACATGTTGGCCTCGGTCGCCTCGAAGTCCGGCACCGTGAAGCTGCCGCTCGATGCGCCGCTGACCGGCGTCACGAACGAGTGCGCATGCGAGTCGTGCTGGAAATCGACCTTCCAGGTGAACGCGCTCGCCGGCAGCGTGCCGTCTTCCGGGTCGCTGCCGCTGCCGAAGTACGAGACCACGTCGCCGGTCGCGAAGCCCGCGCCGGCCGCCGGCGTCAGGATGGTCGCGGTCGGCGAGCGGTTGGTCGTGACCGTCAGCGTCGCCGCGTTCGACGTGACGCTGCCCGACGCGTTGGTGACCACCGCACGGAAGCTCGCGCCGGTGTCGTTGACCGTCGTCGTCGCGAGCGTGTAGCTGCTGGCAGTGGCGCCCGGGATGTTGGCGCCGTTGCGCTGCCACTGGTAGCTGGTCGCGCCATCGGCGCCGACGCTGAAGGTCGCCGCCGTGCCGACGTACACCGTGATGCTCTGCGGCTGCGCGGTGATGGCCGGGGCCTGGCTGCCGGTGTAGCTGATCTTGCTGACGGTGCCCGCGCCCGGCGCCGGCGTGCCGGTGCCCTGGTTGCGCGCCAGGTAGTACAGCGCGCCGCTCGGCGACACGCCGATGTTGGTCGGGTTGCCGATGCCGCTCGCGAAGTTGTTGATCACCGTCGGCGACGCGAGGCTCAGCGACTTGATGGTGCCGTTGCAGAAATCGGCGAAGAACAGCTGGCCCACGTAGCTCGCGGGGAAGCGGGCGGTGGCCGGGTTGTAGAACTGCGTGCCGGTGATCGAGCAGCCCACCGAGTGCGAGTAGGCGTAGATCGGGTTGATGTAAGAGGCATTGCTGCCGGTGCCCTCGACCGCCGGCCAGCCGTAGTTGCCGCCGGCCTGGCCGCGGTTGATCTCCTCCCAGCTGCCCTGGCCGACATCGCCGATCACGATCGCGCCGGTAGTCGGCTGGATGTCCAGCACGAACGGGTTGCGGAAGCCGAGCATGTAGTTGGCCTTGTATGCGCTCGCGTTGTTGAAGAACGGGTTGTCCGACGGGATGGTGCCGTCGGCGTTGATGCGCAGCACCTTGCCGAAGGCGCTCGCGAGGTTCTGCGAGTTCGAGGTGGCGACCGGCTGCGGGTTGTCCTCGTGGTTGCCGACCGCGACGTACAGCTTGCCGTCGGTGCCGAAGCGCATCGCGCCGCCCATGTGCCACTTGGTCGCGCTCGGGATGTCGGGCAGCTCGAAGACCACGCGTTCGCTGCCGGCCACCACGGTGTCGGCTGCCTCGGTGACGCGGATCACGCGGTTGCGCGAAACGCTGCCGACCACCGTCGAGCAGTAGAAGTAGACGTAGTGGTTGGTCGCGAACGCGGGATCGGGCACCACGCCCAGGCAGCCGCGCTCGTTGCTCGAGTCGACGTTGGCGAAGGCGTGGAAGTTGGCCGCCAGCATCGCGTCGTTCTTGATGATGCGCACGATGCCGTTCTGCTGCACCACCAGCACGCGGCCATCGGGCATCACCGCCATCGAGGTCGGGCTGGTGAGGCCGGTGGCAACCTGGGCGTCGACGAAGCCGGTCGGCACGCTGGCCGCCAGCGCGGGGCCGGCGAGCAGTGCACCGGCCGCGAGGGCGCCGCACAGGCGGCGCAGTCGGGTGAGAAGCTTCATGGGTTGCTCCCTGAGGTTCACTTGACGATGACGGTGTACATGCTCACGCCGGTGTTGTTCAGCGGCCCGAGCGAGACCGTCCCGGCCGGGAAGTTCTTGCGGTACAGCACGAAGGTGCGCCCCGGCGACTCGCTGTTGACGATCTGCAGCCCCGAGTTGGTCCAGCCGCTCATCCACGACGGCGCGCCCGTGCGGTTGTCGATGCCCACGTACACGTCGGCCGCCTGGCTGATCGTGAAGCTGGCCAGCGTCGCGCCGGTGTAGGCGCGCGACAGGTTGGCGCTGCGGATCCACGCCGATCCGGCCAGCGCTGCCGGCACGCTGGTGACGGTGTAGGTGCGGTCGCCGTACTGCAGGTTGCCGGCCTGCAGGTTCGACACCAGCGCCCAGCCGCCGGCGTTCGCGGTGTCGTTCACCGACAGGTTGCTCAGCACCACGCCGGCCGCGCCGTCGGTGCTGTCGTCGATCTGCAGCAGGTAGCTCACCAGCTGCTGGCGCTGCGCCGCCGTCAGGCTGCTGGCCGCGCCGTGCAGGCCGGCCGGGTTGGCGGTGGTCAGCACGTCCATCAGCGTCGCGGCCGAGCCGTCGTGCAGGTACGGCGCGCTGTCCCACACGCCGCGCAGCGTCGGCGTGTCGATGCCGGTCAGCGGGCCGCCCAGGCGCTTGCCCGACGAGGCCTTGATCGTGCCCACGTCATGCAGCACCCCGGTCGCGCTGTCGGTGAAATCGGCGCCCGAGTGGCAGCTGCTGCACTGGCCGGCGCCCTTGAAGATCGCCTGGCCGGCCACGCCGTCGGGCGTGAGCGTGCCGTCGGCATTGCGGTACGGGCTCGGGCCCACGGTGGCGAGCGAGCTCACGTAGGCCGCCAGCGCATCGAGCTCGGCGCTGACACCCGCCTTCGGGTTGCCGAGCGGCTGGTTGCGCGTGCCGGTGTTGAACTGCGCATCGGTCATGAAGCCGGTGCCGCCGAACGCGTTGCGGATGTCGTGCTCGAAGTCCTGGATCTCGTCGAAGTTCGCGCTCCAGTGCACCCGGCCCTGGCCGGTGCCGCGGCGCCCGTTCAGCACCGTGGTGTTGCGCAGGCCCTCGCCGCGGTCGGTGAAGTCCATCACGCGGCCGTCGTGCCCGCCGTCCTGGTGGCAGGTCGCGCACGAGATGTACTTGTCGCGGTTCATGCGCCGGTCGTCGGCGTTGTAGAAGAGCTGCTTGCCCTGGAACACCTGCGCCGGCAGCGGCTCGGACGAGACCGCCGCCACGTCGGTGATCTTGCTCGCGACGTTGCTGGTCGCGTTCAGGATGCCATTCACGTCGTACACGCCGACGTTGCGCGACATGAAGTTCTGCACGTACAGCCGCCCGTTCGGCGTCAGCAGCAGGCCGCGCGGCGCCCGGCCGACGTTGACGATGCCGGTGCTGAGCTGCCGCGTGTAGGCATCGACCACCTCGATCTGGTTGGTGCCCTGCGTCGAGACGAAGGCGTAGTCGCCGAGCGGGCTGAAGACCACCGCGTTCGCGAGCTCGCGGTCGTTCAGGTCGATGCGGTCGGCCAGCACCTCGGCATTGGTGTCGAGCGCGATCTGCGAGACGATGGTGCGCACCGTGCTCTCGAAGGTGAGCGCCTGGCCGTCGCGGAAGCTGCCGCGCAGCGTGTTGTCCTTCTTCGACGGGATCCAGGCGCGCTGGCCGTCGGGCTGGATCGCGATCGAGGTCAGGAAGTTCGGCACGCCGCGGCCGCTCGCCTCGGTGTCGGGGCCGGGGTCGGTCGCGAGCGCGAAGGTGCGGGTGACGGCCGTCAGCGCCGCGTTCACCTCGATCACCTCGCCGCGCGTGGCCGGCGAGAGGTAGCGGGTGACGAGCACGCGCGACGAATCGCCGCTCACCGCGATGCCGCGCGGCACCGCGCCGAGCGACAGCGTGGCCTGCACCGCGCCGGTGGTCGGGTGCAGCTTGACGACGCCCTGCGAGCCCGACAGCGACACGTAGGCGGCGGTGCCGGCAGGGTTGAAGACGATGCCGAACGGCCGCGAGCCGTTGCCGAGCGCGATCGATTGCACCAGGCCGCCGCTCGCCGGGTCGAGGATGCTGATGTCGCCCGAGCCGAAGTTGGCGACCCACAACCGGCCGTCCGGCGCGAACGCGAGCGTTTGCGGATTGGTGCCGACGCCGACCTCCAGCGCCCGCGTGTTGTTCGCGGTGTTGATCGCGCTGACGGTATTGCTGTCGGAGTTGACGACCCAGACGCGGCTGCGGCCGGCGTCGTACGCGATGGTGCCGGTGCTGCGCGGCGCGTTGGCGGTGGGCGGCGTGTGGATGGTCTGGTTGGCCGAGCAGGTGCTGGTCTGCGTGCCGCTGCGCACCGACAGGATCACCGGGTAGTGGCGCGGCGCGGTGTAGGTATGGGTGGCCGACGGCGTGGTCGAGAAGGCGGTGCTGCTGCCGTCACCGAAGCTCCACGAGTACTGCAGGCTGGCGCCGCTGGTGGACGCGGGTGCGAACGACTGGCTGCTGTTGACCAGGGCGGCCGTGCGCGGCGCGAGCGTGCAGGCCACGGCCGCGCTGCCGGCGGTCGTGAAGCGCGACGTAAACGCGGCGATCGCGTTGCCGTTGTCGTCCTTCATGCCGCCGGCGGGCACCACCACCTCGTAGGTGGTGCCGGGGAAGAGCGGCGCGTCGGGCGCGAAGTTCAGCACGCCGGACTGCCCGCTGTAGCGCCCGGGCAGGGCCGAGCCGCCGAGCGGGCGCACGATGAAGCTGGTGGCCGAGACGGTGCGCAGGTCGATGTGCGCGGTGGTGGTCAGGCCGATGCGGCTCGTCACCGGCATGCTGGCCGCGTTGTTCTTCGGCGAGACCATGTTGACACTCGGCGTCTGCGTCCACGGTGCCGCCTGGTGCGGCACGATCGCGCTGCCCGAGCCGTGGTCGTTGCCGATCAGCACCAGGTTGCCGAACACGGTGCCGAAGTCTTCGTCGCGGCCGGAGATGTTGGAGGTGCCGGTGCCGGCGGTCGCGCCGGTGGCGAGGTCGACCTTCGAGTACTTGACCGAGAAGCCGGAGTGCGCGTAGCCGCCCTGCACCGAGACGTAGCCGCCCTTGCCGCCCTGGTCGGCCGACACCGCGGTCTGCGTGAAGACGGCCGGGTTGCTGATGTCGAACACATGCAGCTTGTTGTCGGTGCCGGAGGTGATGATGCGCTCGCCGTTGAGGATGCCGCTGTACTGGCCGGGCGTGGTCGAGCTGGAGCCGATCAGGCGCGGGTTGACGGGATCGCTGATGTCGAGCGTCACCAGGCCGGCGCCGTCGGTGCTGGTCATCGCCAGCAGGTTGCCGACCGCGAAGGTCGGGCCGACGCGGAAGCCGCCCCAGGTGCTGGTCGGGATGGTCTTCACGTAGACCGGGTTGCGCGGATCGGCGGCGTTGACGATCAGCAGGCCGTTGCCCGAGCCGCCGACGTAGACGTAGGGCGCCTGCCAGAACGCCCACCAGGCGCCGAGCGCGTAGTCGGACTCCTGGATGCCGGGCAGCACCAGCTGGCTCAGCTGCACCGGCGCGAGCGGGTTCGTGAAGTCCCAGAACATGATGCCGTTGATGGTCTGCATCACCGCATGCTTGCCGCCGTTGGCGAAGCCGAAGCCGTGCGGCTCGCGCAGTGCGGTCACGTCGGTCTGCGACACCTTCACCGGCGAGCGCGGGTTGGAGATGTCGTAGAACGAGAAGCCGCCGCCCGACACGCCGGAGTCCTTGCCGAACGGCACGAACAGGTAGCCCTCGACCATCTGCACGGTGCCCTCGCCGCGCGCGCTGCCGCCGACGGCGCTGTGGATGACGGACAGCGGCTGGAAGACCTCGGAGGCGCTGTAGGTGAGGTTGGGCAGGCCCGGCCCGGCGGCGCTGGCGGTGCCGGCCGCGCACAGCGTGGCGGCGATCGGCAGCGTCCGGACGACACGAAGAATGCGCGCAGCCCAACGCGCGCGCCGAAGGTGCTTGAACATCGTTTGTCTCCATCAGTGGCCGCGCGCCGGTGGTCCGGTGCTGCGGATGCTGCGCAGAACGCCTGTTGAATGAACGTTCTACACAACAATATCAAAGAACATTTGTTCTTATATCAGCCATGGGGAGGGGTGTCAATCGGGGTCGGGATCAGGGACGCGGCCGGGCGCCCTTCGCACCCTTCCCCGCCTCCGCCAGCTGATGCCCCGCCCCCACCACCAGCGCCTGCGACAGGCACAGCGGCGCCACCAGCGAGCGGAACGGGCGGTCGGAGGCAAGGCCGAGCTCGAAGCACACCGTTGCCGACGGCTTCAGCGGCGACARCGCGCTGTCGGTGATCGCGATCACGCGCACGCCGCGTGCATGCACCGACGCAGCAGCATCGACGACCTCCTGCGAATAGCTGTGGAAGCTGGTCGCGATCAGCACCTCACCGCGCTCCAGGTTGCGCAGCGATTCCTGCAGCATGCCGCCCACGCCGTCGAGCAGGTGCACCCGCAGGTCGAGCTGGCTCAGCGCATAAGCCAGGTAGCAGGCGACCGGGAAGGCGCGCCGCTGCGCCAGCACATGCACGCGCGGTGCCGCGCACACCAGCTTGATCGCGGCCGTGAGGTCGGCCGCGCGCACGCTCTCTTCGAGCTGGCCGAGCTCGGACACCGCTTCGCCGACGAACTGGCTCAGCAGCCCCGCCCCCTTGGTCGCCGGCTGCCCCTGGCGGCGCTGCCGGTCGATGCGCTCGCGGTAGCTGCTCGAGCGCTCGACCAGGTGCCCGCGGAACACCTGCTGCATCTCGGAGAAGCCCTTGAACTCCAGCGCATTCGCGAAGCGGATCAGCGACGAGGGCTGCACCTTCGCCGATTCGGCCACCGCCGCCACCGTGCCCAGCGCCAACTCGTTCGGCTGGTCCAGCGCATAGCGCGCAATGCGTTGCAGCTGCTGCGGCAGCTCAGGGTAGGCCTGCTCGATGGCAGCCTTCAATTCGTCGTAACTGGTGGCCCGGGTCATCCATGAAACTTATCATGAACAAACGTTCTTTCTGATCCCACGCAACCACAATCATTCGACGCTCACTGCGTTGCCGTCAGACCGCCGTCCAGGTACAGCACCTGCCCTGTCACGAAGGCCGCCCCGGGCCCGCAGAAGAACACCGCGGCGCCCGCCACGTCCTGCGGCTCGGCGACACGCCCGAGCGGAATGCGCTGCAGGATGTGCTCGCGCGTCGCCGGGTTGTTCAGCCAGTGCGCGCCCATCTCGCCGCGCACCACCGTCGGCGCGATGCCGTTCACCGTGATGCCGTGCGCCGACAGCTCCACCGCATGCTGCTTGATCAGCATCACCAGCGCACCCTTGGTCGCGCAGTACGCCGAGTAGCCCCTGTCGCGCATGCCCAGTTGCGCGCGCACCGACAGCAGGTGCAGCTGCCGCCCCGGCGCCCGGCCGGCCGCGACGGCCTCGACCTGGTGCCGCCCTGCCGCCTGGGCAAGGAACATCGCCGCCTTCAGGTTGACCTGCACGACTTCGTCGAACGCGTCCTCGGTGACCTCGGCCAACCGCTCCTCGCGCTGGATGCCGATGCAGTTGACCAGCAGGTCGAGCGCGCCGAAATGCCGCGCCACCGCATCGACCGAATCGCGCACGCTGTCGACCGAGTGCGCGTCCATCGCGAGGCCCAGCACGTCGCCGCCCTGCGCGCGCAGCGACGCGGCGAGGCTCTCGGCCTTGTCCGCACTGCGCCCCGAGACCGCGACGCGCGCGCCGGCCCCCACCAGCGCGCGCGCGATCGCCTCGCCGATCCCCCCATAGCCACCCGGCACGTAGGCCACGCGCCCCTGCAGGCCGAACAGGTCGGCCAGCGTCCCGCCGTTCGATGTCGTCGTCATCGCGTCAGTCCATCAACAGGCCGCCGTTTTGATCGAGCACCTCGCCGGTGATGAACCCCGACAGCGGCGACGCGAGAAAGCTCACCGCATGTGCAAACTCCTCSGGCTCGCMGAAGCGGCCGACCGGGATCTGCTGCAGCAGCGCCTGCCGCTGCGCGTCGTTCAGCTGCTCGGTCACCATCGGCGTGCGCACATAGGCCGGCGCGATCGCGTTCGCGGTGACGCCATGCGCCGCCAGCTCGCGCGCCAGCGAGAAGGTCAGCGCACTCATCGCGCCCTTCGACACCGAATACGCCGTACCCGCCGTCAGCCCGCCGGTCTTCGCGGCCAGCGAGCTGGTGTTGATGATGCGGCCCCAGCGCCGCGCCTTCATCGCCGGCACCACCGCCTGCGACCACAGCATCGCGCCGTCGAGGTTGGCGCCGAGCACGCGGTGCCATTCGGCGAGCGACGTGGCCTCGATCTTGTTGTTCGACAGCACGCCGGCGTTGTTGACCAGGATGTCGACCTCGCCGAAGCGCTCGCGCACCTGCTGGTGCGCGGCCGCCACCGACTCGGCCTGCGAGATGTCGCAGGCCACCGCCAGCACCTGCTCGCCGTGGCGCGCCACCAGCGCATCCATCGAGCCGAGCGCGATGTCGATCATCGCGACGCGGCAGCCGTCCTGCCGCAGCGCCTCCACCACCGCGCGGCCCATCGTGCCGCCGGCACCGGTGACCAGTGCGACCTTGCCTTCGAGAGTTGCCTTCATGGGTTCTTTCATGTGTCGAGCACGCTCTTCTTTCCAAACAGCCCGCGCGAACGGAACGTGACGACGCCGATGAACAGCAGGTACATCGACATCAGCGACCATTCGGAGGCATACGCCCCCGTGAGACCGGTGACCAGCCCGACCAGCAGCCCGGCGATCACCGCGCCCCACAGCGAGCCGACGCCGCCGAGCACGATGATCAGGAAGGCCGGCACCACCGCATCGACACCCACCTGCGGCCGGATGCCCCAGATCGGCGCCATCACGACGCCGGCCAGCGCCGCCAGTGCGACACCCAGCGCGAACACCGCCGAGCGCAGCCGCGACAGGTTGATGCCGAGCGCACGCACCATCTCGCTGTCGTGCGCGCCGGCCTTGATGATCGCGCCGTACGGCGTGCGCTCCAGGAACAGCCACAGCGCCGCGATCGCGAGGATCGCGAAGCCGCTCGCGAACACACGGTAGCGCGAATAGATCAGGTCGCCCATCAGGAACGCCCCCGAGATCGCCTGCGGCAGCGGCATCTGCTGCTCGTTGCTGCCCCACACCAGGCGGATCAGCTCCTCGATCAGCAGCGCCGCGCCGAAGGTGAGCAGCAGCCCGTACAGCGGGTCGCGCCCGTAGGTGCGGCGCAGGCAGGCTTCGAGCACCAGCCCGACCAGCCCGACCACCAAGGGCGCCGCGAACAGCGCGATGCCGTAGCGCGTGCCCAGCGGCAGCGCCATGTAGGCCGCCTGCGCCTCGGGAAACCAGCCGAGCCTGGGCGCCAGCAGGAACAGCGCGACGTACATCCCGAGCGCGAACAGCGAGCCGTGCGCCAGGTTGATGGTTTCCATCACGCCGACGATCAGCATGAAGCCGAGCGCGATCAGCGCGAACAGCAGGCCCAGCGTGATGCCGTTGGCCAGGTGGGGAACGAGTGAGAGCAGCGTGTCCATGGTCTTTCGCGGTTCAGGTTTCGTACGAAGGCGTTGCCGCCAGCGGTTCGAGCTTGCAGGCGGGCGCGCTCTCGGCGTCCTGCACCTCTTCGGGCCGGATGCGCGCGAGGATGCGGAACAGGTCGTCGGGCTGGGTCGGCATCGAGTTGTAGGCGGCGACGTACACCGTCTGCTGCAGCTGGTGGGTGTGCGGGTTCATCCACGCGTCGAAATGCTGCATGCGCTCGGCGGCCGGCACGCGCAGGTTCTCCAGCTCGGCGATCAGCTTCAGGTTGTTTGTCGTGCCGGTGCGCTGGATCGCGCGCAGCAGTTCGCGCGTGGCCATGTAGCCGTTGAAGAACACGTTGCCGGGCACCTTCAGCCGGTATTCCGGATGGGCCTGGCGGTAGCGCGCGACGAACTCCGGCACGCCGGCCAGCCCGAGCCGCCAGTACCAGGTTGTGCCGAAGATGCCGAACAGCGCCTGCCGGCCGAGGCCGTAGACGTCCGGCCAGTCCTGCTGGTTGTTGATCCAGCCGACGCTGCGGTCCATGCCGGCTTCCTGGACCTGCTGGCGCAGCGTCTTCTGGTCGTCGCCGCCCACCGCGGTGGCCACCACGCCGGGGTTCAGCCGGCGCAGCCTGGCCAGCACCGGCGCGAAATCGCGCGTGCCCTGCGGCACCAGCAGTTCCTCGACGATCTGCCCGCCGTTGCCCTCGACGATGCGGCGGATGCCCTTGGCGGTGTTGTGGCCCCACAGGTAGTCGCTGGTCACCAGCGCCCACTGGCGGCCGAAACCGGTCATCGCGCCCTTCACCACCGAGGTCGAGAAGTTGGTGCCGTTGGCGTCCCAGACGAACTTGACGCGGTGGCATTCGGCACCGGCCTCGCTGGGCGAGCTGGAGTTGCTGTTGAAGTAGATGCAGCCGTACTTCTGCGCCACGCGCGACATCGCGCTCGCGACGCCCGAATGCACGCCGCCGATCAGGAACGCCACCTCCTGCTGGCGGATCATCTTCTCGGCCACGGCGACCGCGACCACCGGGTCGCCCGCGGTGTTCTCGTGCACCGTCTCGATGCGCCGGCCCAGCACGCCGCCGCGCTCGTTGAACTCGGCGATCGCCATGCGCATGCCGAGCTGCTCGTCCTGCCC
>NZ_JBFUCB010000143.1:0-11268 GCF_056405435.1 Rhizobacter sp. P1_G5
GGGCCGGCGCGCCGCCGCCGCCCGAGGTGGGGGTCGTGACGGTCGCGCCGCGCGAGGTCGGGCTCGTGACCGAGCTGCCGGGCCGGCTCGAGGCCTCGCGCGTCGCGCAGGTGCGGGCCCGCGCGGCCGGCATCCTGCTGAAGCGGCTGTTCCGCGAAGGCAGCGACGTGAAGGCCGGGCAGGCCTTGTTCCAGATCGATTCCGCGCCGTACGTCGCGAGCCARCAGAGCGCCCAGGCCGCGCTCGCCCGCGCGCAGGCCAACCTGACGCAGGCCACCGCGCAGGCCGAGCGCTACAAGCCGCTGATCGAGGCGAACGCGATCAGCAAGCAGGACTTCGTCAACGCGGTGGCCGCGCAGAAGTCGGCCGAGGCCGATGTCGCGTCGGCGCGCGCCGCGCTGCAGACCGCGCAGATCAACCTCGGCTACGCGGCCGTCACCTCGCCGATCGCGGGCCGCATCGGCCGCGCGCTGGTGACCGAAGGCGCGCTGGTCGGCCAGGGCGAGGCGACCCAGCTGGCCGTGGTGCAGCAGATCAACCCGATGTACGTGAACTTCACGCAGTCCACCACCGAGACGCTGAAGCTGCGCAAGGCCCTCGAGGCCGGCAAGCTCAAGCGCGCCGCCGGCGGCGAGGCCGCGATCGTGCGCATCGTGCTGGAAGACGGCACCGAGTACGCGAAGCCCGGCAAGCTGCTGTTCTCCGACCTGACGGTCGATGCGACCTCGGGCCAGATCACGCTGCGCGCCGAGGTGCCGAACGCCGACGGCCTGCTGCTGCCCGGCATGTACGTGCGCGTGCGGCTCGAGCAGGCGCAGGTCGACGGCGCGATCGCGCTGCCGCAGCAGGCCGTCACGCGCAGCAACCAGGGCGACACCGTGATGGTGGTCGGCGCCGACGGCAAGGTCGCGCCGCGCCCGATCAAGATCGGCTCGGCCGCGCAGGACGGCCAGTGGCTCGTCACCGACGGCCTGAAGCCCGGTGAGCAGGTGATGGTCGACGGCTTCCAGAAGCTGCGCGGCCCGGGCCCGGTGAAGCCGGTGCCGTGGCAGCCACGCGCGGCGTCGGCCGCCGCAGCATCCGCGCCTGCATCGGCCGCCTCCGGCAGCTGACCCCGGCCACCCAAAAGACAGAACCAGCGAGCCTTCCTCCATGGCCAAGTTCTTCATCGATCGCCCCATCTTCGCGTGGGTGATCGCGCTGTTCATCATCGTGCTCGGCAGCGTGGCGATCACGCAGCTGCCGATCTCGCAGTACCCGCCGGTCGCACCGCCCTCCATCGTCGTGTCGGCCACCTACCCCGGTGCCTCGGCGCAGACGCTCGAGGACAGCGTGATCAGCGTCATCGAGCAGGAAATGAACGGCTCGCCCGGCCTGCTCTACATGGAGTCGGTCAGCCAGGCCAACGGCACCGGCTCGATCACGATCAGCTTCGAGCCCGGCACCAACCCGGACCTGGCGCAGGTCGACGTGCAGAACCGGCTGAGCCGCGCCGCGCCGCGCCTGCCGTCGGCCGTCACGCAGCAGGGCGTGCGGGTCGACAAGGCGCGTTCGAACTTCCTGCTGTTCACGATCCTCTCGTCCGAGAACCCGGCCTACGACCCGATCGCGCTCGGCGACTACGCGTCGCGCACCGTGCTGCCCGAGATCCAGCGCATCCCCGGCGTCGGCCAGGCCCAGCTGTTCGGCACCGAGCGCGCGATGCGGGTCTGGATCGACCCGGCGAAGCTGGTCGGCTTCAACCTGTCGGCCGCCGACGTCGCCACCGCGATCCGCACGCAGAACGCACAGGTCTCGTCCGGCACCATCGGCGACCTGCCGAACCTGCCGGGGCAGTCGATCTTCGCGACCGTGGTCGTCAACGGCCAGCTGAGCAACGTCGAGCAGTTCGGCAACATCGTGCTGCGCGCCAACGCCGACGGCTCCACCGTGCGCCTGCGGGACGTCGCCCGCATCGAGCTGGGCGCGCAGACCTATGCCACCTCGGCGCGCCTGAACGGCAAGCCGTCGACCGGCATCGGCGTGCAGCTCTCGCCGAGCGGCAATGCGCTGGCCACCGCGACCGCCATCCGCAAGCGCATGGACGAGCTCTCGCGCTACTTCCCGCAGGGCGTCAAGTACAGCGTGCCGTACGACAGCTCGCGCTTCGTGAAGATCTCGATCTCGCAGGTGGTGGAGACGCTGCTCGAGGCGGTCGCGCTGGTGTTCGTCGTGATGTACCTGTTCCTGCAGAACTGGCGCTACACSGTGATCCCGACACTGGTCGTGCCGRTCGCGCTGCTGGGCACCTTCGGCGTGCTGCTCGGGCTCGGCTTCTCGATCAACGTGCTGACGATGTTCGGCATGGTGCTGGTGATCGGCATCGTGGTGGACGATGCGATCGTCGTGGTCGAGAACGTCGAGCGCATCATGAGCGAGGAGGGGCTGTCGCCACGCGAGGCCACCCGCAAGGCGATGGGCCAGATCTCCGGCGCGATCGTCGGCGTGACGGTGGTGCTGATCTCGGTGTTCGTGCCGCTCGCGTTCTTCGCCGGCTCGATCGGCAACATCTACCGCCAGTTCTCGGCGGTGATGGTGGCGTCGATCGCGCTGTCGGCCTTCATGGCGCTGTCGCTCACACCGGCGCTGTGCGCGACGCTGCTGAAGCCGGTCGAGGCCGGCCACCACCACGAGAAGACCGGCTTCTTCGGCTGGTTCAACCGCGGCTTCGCCCGCACCGCGAAGGGCTACGAAGGCTGGGTCGCGAAGATCCTCAAGCGCGCCGGCCGCTTCCTGATCATCTACGCGGCGATCATCGCCGCGGTGGGCTGGACCTTCTCGCGCCTGCCGGCGTCGTTCCTGCCGGCCGAGGACCAGGGCTACATCATCGTCAACGTGCAGCTGCCGCCGGGTGCGACGGTGAACCGCACGGTCGAGGTGATGCAGCAGGTCGAGGGCTTCATCCTGAAGCAGCCGGAAGTGCAGAGCATGGTCGGCGTGCTGGGCTTCAGCTTCTCGGGCCAGGGCCAGAACGCCGGCCTCGCCTTCGTGACGCTGAAGGACTGGGACGAACGCAAGGGGGCGCAGCATTCGGCGCAGGCGCTGGCCGGCCGCGCGTTCGGCGCGCTGATGGGCGTGCGCGATGCGTTCATCTTCCCGCTCAGCCCGCCGCCGATCCCCGAGCTGGGCACCTCGTCCGGCTTCGCCTTCCGGCTGCAGGACCGCGGCGGCAACGGCCACGCGGCGCTGCTGGCGGCACGCAACCAGTTGCTGGGCCTCGCGGGGCAGAGCAAGATCGTCGCGGGCGTGCGCCCCGACGGGCTGGAAGACGCGTCGCAGCTGCAGATCGACGTCGACCGCGACAAGGCGAACGCGCTGGGCGTGAGCTTCGATTCGATCAACTCGACCCTCTCGACCGCGCTGGGTTCGGCGTACATCAACGACTTCCCGAACGCCGGCCGCCTGCAGCGCGTGGTGGTGCAGGCCGATGCGCCGGCACGCATGCAGCCGGACGACCTGCTGCGCCTGAACGCATTGAACAGCAAGGGGCAGCCGGTGCCGCTGTCGGCGTTCGCGACGACGCGCTGGATCAGCGGCCCGGTGCAGACCATCCGCTACAACGGCTACCCGACGATGCGGCTGGCCGGCGACGCCGCGCACGGCCGCAGCACCGGCGAGGCGATGGCCGAGATGGAGAGGCTCGCGGGCCAGCTGCCGCCGGGCTTCGCGTTCGAGTGGACCGGCCAGTCGCGCGAGGAGAAGCTGTCGGGCTCGACCGCGTTCATCCTGCTCGGCTTCTCGCTGCTCGCGGTGTTCCTGTGCCTGGCGGCGCTGTACGAGAGCTGGTCGATCCCGCTGTCGGTGATCCTGGTGGTGCCGCTGGGCGTGCTGGGTGTCGTGCTGGCGGCCACCTTCCGCGGCCTGGAGAACGACATCTACTTCAAGGTCGGCCTGATCACGGTGATCGGCCTGAGCGCGAAGAACGCGGTGCTGATCATCGAGTTCGCGAAGGACCTGCATGCGCAGGGCAAGGGGGTGGTCGAATCGGTGCTGGAAGCGGCGCACCTGCGCTTCCGGCCGATCCTGATGACCTCGATGGCCTTCATCCTCGGCGTGCTGCCGCTGGTGGTCGCGTCGGGCGCGGGCTCGGCGAGCCAGCGCGCGATCGGCACCGGCGTGATGGGCGGCATGTTCAGCGCGACGCTGCTGGCGGTGTTCTTCGTGCCGGTGTTCTTCGTCGTGGTGCGCCGCATCTTCAAGGGCAGCGAGCGGCAGCGCCGCATGTACGCGCATGAACTGAATGGCACGCCGAAGGATGGTTCCCATGAGTGATTCCCGAAGCCCCCGGCTGCTGCGCGGCCCGGCCCCTGCCCTGGCCCTGATGGCCAGCGCCCTGCTCGCGGCCGGCTGCACGATGATCCCGACCTACGAGCGCCCGCCGGCGCCGGTGCCCGGCTCGTTCGCCGGCGAGGCGACGACCCCGCGCCCCGGCCCGAAGGCGAGCGACGTCGAATGGCAGAGCTACTTCGCCGACGAGCGCCTGAAGCGGTTGATCGAGCTCGCGCTGAAGAACAACCGCGACTTGCGCGTCGCAGTGCTGAACATCGAGCAGGTGCGCGCGGCCTACCAGATCAGGCGTGCCGACGAATGGCCGACGGTCAATGCGGCCGCCAGCGGCCTGCGCCAGACGGCCGGGCCCGACACGATCACCAGCACCTACAGCGTGGGCCTGGCGGTCTCGTCGTACGAGCTCGACCTGTTCGGCCGGGTGCGCAGCCTGAGCCARGCGGCGCTCGCGCAGTACCTGGCCACCGAGGAGACGCGCAAGGCGGTGCAGATCAGCCTGATCGCGTCGGTTGCCAACGGGTACTTCAACCTGCTGGCCGACGACGAGCTGCTCGAGGTGACGAAGCAGACGCTGAAGACGCGAGAGGATTCGCAGAAGCTCACGCGGCTGAAGTTCGACAACGGCGCGAGTTCGGAGCTCGACCTGCGGCAGGCCGAATCGCTGCTCGAGGCGGCCCGCGTGTCGCTTGCGCAGCAGACGCGCCAGCGCGCGCTGGACGAGAACGCGCTGGTGCTGCTGCTCGGGCAGGCGCTGCCGGACGACCTGCCGGCGGGCGTGCCGCTGGTGGCCGACCAGGTGCTGCCGGAGGTGCCGGCCGGCCTGCCGTCGGACCTGCTGAACCGCCGGCCCGACGTGCGCGCGGCCGAGCAGCAGCTGATCGCGGCCAACGCCAACATCGGCGCGGCGCGCGCGGCGTTCTTCCCGCGCATCACGCTGACCGGGCTGGTCGGTTCGGTGAGCAGCGAGCTGTCGGGGCTGTTCAAGAGCGGCTCGTTCGGCTGGAGCTTCCAGCCGCAGGCGACGCTGCCGATCTTCGACGCGGGACGCAACAAGGCCAACCTCGACAGCGTGAAGGTGGGCCGCGAGATCGCGCTGGCGCAGTACGAGAAGGCGATCCAGACCGCGTTCCGCGAGGTCTCCGATTCACTGGCCGGCCGCGCGACGCTCGGCGAGCAGGCGCGGGCGCAGCGCGCGCAGGCCGATGCCGAGCAGGCGCGCTACCGGCTGGCCGACCTGCGCTACCGCAACGGCGCGGCGAGCTACCTCGACGTGCTGGATGCGCAGCGCTCGCTGTTCACCGCGCAGCAGGCGGTGGTGCAGGTGCAGACGCTGCAGGCGCAGAACCTGGTGACGCTGTACAAGGCGCTGGGGGGTGGGTGGAAGGACGCGGGGGCCAATTGACGGTAGCCCGGATTTCAATCCGGGATCGTGGCAACACGCGAAGACCCCGGATTGCCATCCGGGCTACGAGACAGGGCCGCGCGGGGATCAGGGCTTGATCGCCGTGGCCTGCGACCACACCACCTGCCAGCGGCCGTCGATACGCTCGTACGCATCGATGTGCCAGCACCGGAACGGCGAGTCCGGCTCGAAGGCCAGCGTGGCCTGGTAGCGCAGCACCGCGCTGTCGGCATGGAGGCGGACCTCGATCGCACCAGGCTCCCAACGCAGGTAGCGAAGCTCGCGCCGCTCGATCCGGCCGAGGTACTCGTCGCGGGTGAACGCGCTGCCGGCCGGCGTGACGAGCTGGAACTGCGGCGCATGCAGGCGCCGGGCGAGCGGGATGTCGCCGTCGACCAGCGCGCGCAGCCGCGAACGTTCGATCTCGCGGAGCTCTTCGGCACGGCGCTCGTCGGCCGCCCCGGCGCCGTCGCTGCCGGCCGGCGGATAGGCATGCAGGCCATCGAAATCTGCCTTGCCGATCGGCACGCCCCGGCTGCGCAGGATCGCGTACGCGGTCGTCAGGTGGAAGAAGAAGTTCGGCAGCGCGTAGTGCTGCAGGAACTCGGTGGCCGGCAGGCGCACCAGCGCGTCGCCAGCCTGGCTCTCCAGCAGGCGTGATTCGGCGCCGTCGAACCGCTCCTGCGGCAGCTCGCGCACCATCGCCGTCACGCGATCGACCAGCGCCCGCAGCCCGTCAAAGCCGGGGCCGGGCTCGCCCGGCGAAGGAACCGGCAGCCCCGCAAGCGGATGGCAGGCGCGCAACGCGAAGTTCGCCGCGATGACGACCTGCGTCGCCAACGGGTTCATGTCGTCGGCCAGCCGCGCGCCGAGCAGCCGTTCGGCGTCCGGCCCGGGCGCGTGGGCCTGCGCCAGGTCGAGCCAGCGGCGCAGCCGTTCCAGGTAGCGCAGGAAGACAGGCACCGAGGCCTGCCAGAGCGGAGGTGGGTTCATCGCACGAGCGTAGCAGTCGGGCTCTCGCGCGGCGCCCTTGCATCGCGGCGCCCTCCCCGGCATGCTGCCGGCCATGACCCCCGCCTCCCACCGCGCCCAGCTCGTCGGCATGCTCGCCGAGGCCGCCGAGATCGAGCACTGCCTGATGTGCACCTACCTCTATGCGGCGTTCTCGCTGAAGCAGCACGCCGACGAGGGGCTCGAGCCCGACGAACTCGCCGCCGTGCAGCGCTGGCGCCGCGAGATCATCGCGATCGCCACCGACGAGATGCTGCACCTGGTGCTGGCCAACAACATCGCGGTCGCGATCGGCGCCCGCCCGCACTACCGGCGCTTCAATTTCCCGATCGCCGCGGGGCTGTTCCCGGCCGACATCGCGGTCGAGCTCGCACCGTTCGACGAGGCCACGCTCGACCACTTCGTCTACCTCGAGCGGCCGGCCGACGTGGCCGAGCGCGACGGCACGCGCTACGAGAAGACCAGCTACCACCGCCGCTCGGTCGCCGGCCGGCTGTCGATGCTGCCGGACGACTACACCACCGTCGGCGAGCTGTACGAATCGATCGCCGAGAGCTGCGAGCTGCTGGTGCAGCACAGCGGCGAGGCGAAGGTGTTCATCGGGCCGCGGGCCGCGCAGTTGGCCATGCAGGATTTCCGCCTGCCCGGACTGATGACCGTCGGCACGCTGGCCGAGGCGCGCCAGGCCGTCGATTTCATCGTGCAACAGGGCGAAGGCTCGCGCGAGAGCAAGAGCGGCTCGCACTACGCGCGCTTCTGCGCGATCCGCAGCGAATGGCAGGGCCTGAAGGCGCGCCGCCCGGGCTTCGAGCCGGCCCGCCCGGCGGCGCGCAACCCGGTGATGCGCAACCCGGTCGTCAGCGGGCTGCGGGTGCACGTCACCGCCGAGCCGGCTGCCACGCTGCTCGACGTCGCCAACGTCTGCTACGAGCTGATGCTGCGCCTGCTGTCGGCGCTCGCCGACGTGACGCCACGCTCCGAGACCGCCACCGCGCGCCGGCGCGAAATGACCGACCAGACGCTCGCGCTGATGCACATGCTCGGCGACATGGGCAGCGCGCTGTCGGCGTTGCCGGCCAGCGACAAGCACCCTGGTGTCAATGCCGGCATGACCTTCACCGCGTCCCGCACCGTGCTGACCTACCTGTCGGTCGAGACCGCGACGCTGGTGCTCGCCGAGCGCTGCGGCTGCGTCGCCGACCGGCTGGCCTCGATGGCCGCCCAACCCGGCGCGCAGCCGTGGCTCGCCCGGCATGCGCAGGCGATGCGGCGCTTCTCCAATTACTGGTCGGCCGACCATGACGCGCATTGGCCGGCCATCGCGGGCCAAGCCGCGACCGCTGTGCCACCGGTGGCCCCGCCGCCCGTCACCGCCGCCTCACCCGCGCCGGCCGAGCCCCGCGCCGCCCCGAAACCACCCGACGAAGCCCGCGGCCGCGACGTGCTGCTGCGCTTCGACACGCAGCGCTGCATCCACGCGCGGCACTGCGTGCTCGGCGAGCCCGAGGTCTTCCTCGCGAACACGCCCGGCGACTGGCTCTACCCCGACAAGGCCACGCCCGAGCGCATCGCGATCGTCGCCCACACCTGCCCGTCCGGCGCGGTCACCTACGAGCGGTTGGACGGCGGCCCGGCCGAGGCGGCACCGCTCGTCAACACCGTGCGGCTGCGCGAGAACGGCCCGCTCGCCTTCCATGCCGAGATGGCGCTGGCGGCCCCGCCGAACGGCGGCTCGTCGCTGCGTGCCACGCTGTGCCGCTGCGGCCAGTCGGCCAACAAGCCGTTCTGCGACGGCTCGCACAACGCCGCCGGCTTCAAGGCGAGCGGCGAGCCGCCGACGCGCGAATCGCAGCCGCTCGCGGTGCGCAACGGCACGCTGCGCGTCGACCCGCTGCGCAACGGGCCGCTCGAGGTCAGCGGCAACCTGGAGCTGTGCGCCGGCACCGGCCGCACCGTCGACCGCCTCACCAGCACGCGGCTGTGCCGCTGCGGCCAGTCGCAGAACAAGCCGTTCTGCGACAACTCGCATGCGGTGGTCGGCTTCGTGGCCGACGGCGTCTGACGGCCGCGCGATGGCGTTCCGGAACAACTACCCCGGCTTCGAACCGAAAAGCCTGGCCGACGTGCTGCGCTGGCGCTGGGCGGCGCACCGCAACGGCGTTCCGCGGCCGCCGCGCGGGCCGATCCCGCAGGTCGCGCCCGATCTTGCGTTCCTGCAGGCCAATGCGCGCGCCGCTGCGGCGATGCGCCCCACCGTCACGTGGATCGGCCACGCGACCGTGCTGGCGCAGCTGGGCGGCCTGAACCTGCTGACCGACCCGGTCTTCTCCGAGCGCGCATCGCCGCTGCCGTTCGCCGGGCCGAAACGCCACCTGCCACCCGGTGTCGCGCTCGCCGACCTGCCGCACATCGACGTCGTGCTGGCCTCGCACAACCACTACGACCACCTCGATGCCGCATCGGTCGATGCACTGCAGCGCCAGCCGGGCGGCCCGCCGCTGTTCATCGTGCCGCTGGGCGTGAAGGCCTGGCTCGCCGGGCGCGGCATCGCGAACGCGGTCGAGCTGGACTGGTGGACTTCGTACACGGTGCCGGCACCGGCCGGCCCGGTCGAGGTGACGCTGGTGCCGGCCCAGCACTGGTCGGGCCGGGGCCTCGCCGACCGGATGAAGACGCTGTGGGGCGGCTTCGCGGTGTTCGCGCCCGACTGCCACCTGTTCTACGCCGGCGACACCGCGTACTCGCGCGACTTCATCGACATCCAGGCGCGCTTCGCCGCGCGCCAGTCCGCGGCGAACGGCGGCGGCTTCGACATCGCGCTGCTGCCGATCGGCGCCTACGAGCCGCGCTGGTTCATGGCGCCGCAGCATGTCGACGTCGAGGAGGCGATCCGCATCCACCGCGACCTGCGCGCCAAGCGCTCGCTGGGCGTGCACTGGGGCACCTTCCAGCTGTCCGACGAAGCGCTCGACGATCCGCCGCTGGCGCTGCTGGAGCAACGCAAGCTGCAGGCGCTGTCCGACGAAGAATTCTTCGTGCTCGCGATCGGCGAGACGCGACAATTCCCGCCTCGTTGAGCTTGCGGAGGATCTGCCATGTGGATGACCATCGCCCTCGTCGTGCTGCTGCTGATCGCCGCGGTGCTGCTGTTCGCGACGACCCGGCCCGACAGCTTCCGCGTCGAGCGCTCGCTCGCGATCAAGGCGCCGCCGGACAGGATCTTCCCGCTGCTCGACGACTTCCACCGCTGGCCCGAGTGGTCGCCGTGGGAGAAGCTCGACCCGGCGCTGGTGCGCACGCACAGCGGCCCGGCGCGCGGCGTCGGCGCCGTCTACGAATGGCGCGGCAACGCAAAGGTCGGCCAGGGCCGCATGGAGATCATGCAGAGCACGCCGGCCGCGGCGCTGGCGATCAAGCTCGATTTCATCAAGCCGTTCGAAGGCCACAACATCGCCGAGTTCACGCTGAAGCCGCAGGACGACGCAACCCTCGTGCACTGGGCGATGCACGGCCCGACGCCCTATGTGTCGAAGCTGATGGGCCTGTTCATGAGCATGGACACGCTGATCGGGCGCGACTTCGAAGCCGGGCTCGCGAACCTGAAGGCGGCGGCCGAGAAGGCGTAGCAGGCGTTCGAAACGAATGAATCAATCGGGGCCGGCGCACGACACGGCGCCGATACCTGCCCCGCGCATCCTGACGGCTCCGATCCGCTGGAGAAGTCATGAAAGCGCCCCAACCCCACCCCGGCCGCCTGGTTGCCCGAACGCAAGGCGACGGGCCGGTCGTGCTGTGCCTGCACTCGTCGACCGGCACGCATGCGCAATGGAACGGCCTGGCCGATGCGCTGAGCGGGCGCTGGCAGGTCGTCGCCCCCGACCTGCACGGCCACGGCCGCAGCCCGGTGTGGCCGACGGCCGTGCTGAACACGCTGCACATCGACGCGAACGCGGTCACCCAGCTCGTGCAGCCGGCCTGGGGGCTGGTGCGGCGCGGCATCCACCTGGTCGGCCACTCGTACGGCGCCGCCGTCGCGATGCAGATCGCGCTGCGCCACCCGCAGTGGGTGCACTCGCTGACGCTGTACGAGCCCGTCGCGGTCGGCATCATCCGCCGCCTGGCACCGCAGGATGCATCGCTCGATGAAGTGCGCGAGATCGCATCGCGCGTGGCTGCGTTGCTGGACCAGGGCGACGCGCTGGCCGCGGCGCGCGCGTTCACGAGCTACTGGGGCGGCGATGCGGCCTGGGACGGCCTGGGCACGGCGCGCCGCGAGGCCATCGCGTCGCGCATGCCGGTGGTGCCGCGCCACTTCGATGCGCTGTTCGCCGCGACCTGGGGCCAGCAGGCGCTGTCGCGACTGACGATGCCGATGCTGCTGATCCACGGGCAGCACACGCGCGCGCCGGCGCGCCGCATCGTCGAGCTGCTGGCGCAGGCGCTGCCGCAGGCGCAGCACTGCGAGCTGGCCGGCGCAGGGCACCTCGGGCCGATGACGCACGCGGCCAGCGTCGTGCGCTGGATGGCGA
>NZ_JBFUCB010000144.1:0-11231 GCF_056405435.1 Rhizobacter sp. P1_G5
GGTCCAGGCTGAGCCGGCTCGACAGGTTCCAGCGTCCGCCCAGCCGCGAGACCCGCTCGCCGACGATCCGGCTGTGCTCCAGCAGCACGCTGGCGGCGTCACCGGCCGACCACTCGCCAGCGGTGGCGGCGTCGACGTCGAAGTGCCCGCCGGCCGCATGCGCCGGCAGCAAGGTGAAACACAGCACGAGGGCGGCGAGGAGCGGATAYGGATACGGCACGCCGCGAGTATCTGCGCCAGGCATGTCAGGGCGATGGCGGGCGGCGATAGACTGCGCGAGGCCGCACCGGCCGCTCGCACCGTCACCCCCGCCCCCATGTACGCGCCATTCTTCGGGCTCAAGCAGGAGCCCTTCTCGATCGCCCCGGATCCGCGCTACCTGTTCATGAGCGAGCGGCACCGCGAGGCGCTCGCGCACCTGCTGTACGGCGTGCGCGGCGGCGGCGGCTTCGTGCTGCTGACCGGCGAGATCGGGGCCGGCAAGACCACCGTCTGCCGCTGCTTCCTCGAGCAGATCCCGAAGCGCTGCAACGTCGCCTACATCTTCAACCCGAAGCTGACGGTGTTCGAGCTGCTGAAGACGGTGTGCGAGGAATTCCGCATCCCCTACCAGCACACGGGCCCGGGTGCGCCGACCGTCAAGGACTACCTCGACCCGCTGAACGACTTCCTGCTGCGCACGCACGCGATCGGCCTGAACAACGTGCTGATCATCGACGAGGCGCAGAACCTGTCGCCCGACGTGCTGGAGCAGCTGCGCCTGCTGACCAACCTCGAGACCAGCGAGCGCAAGCTGCTGCAGATCATCCTGATCGGCCAGCCGGAGCTGCGCGACATGCTGGCGCGGCCGCAGCTCGAGCAGCTCGCGCAGCGCGTGATCGCCCGCTACCACCTGAAGGCGCTGAGCGAGAAGGAAACCTCGCAGTACATCCGCCACCGCATGGCCGTGGCCGGCATGCGCACCGCGCTGCCCTTCGACCGGCCGGCGCGCCACCGCATCTTCCAGCTCTCGCGCGGCGTGCCGCGGCGCATCAACCTGCTGTGCGACCGTGCGCTGCTGGGCGCCTACGGGCAGGGCCAGCCGCGGGTCGACGCGGGCATCGTCGACAAGGCGGCGGCCGAGGTGTTCGGCTCGGCCCATGACGACGACGCGACGCTGCCGGCCGCCTCGCGCTTCGCGCATGCGGGGCGCTGGGGGCTGGGTGCGGCCGGCGCCGCGGCGCTGCTGGGCATGGTGGCCTGGGCGGTCGACGGGCGGCTCGGGCGGCCGTCCGGCGGCAACCCGGATGCGCAGGCGTCGCAGTTCCCGGCCTCACATTTCCCGGCCTCGGCCGCCAGTTCGCCGGACAAGGCCCGGCCATCGGTGGCCGCCGCATCGGCTGCGACCCCGGCCGCGCCGCCGGCCAGCGCGGTGTCGCTCGACCTGCGCGACGGCCTGAAGACCGCCTGGCGCACCGAGAAGGAGGCCTGGCGCGAGCTGGCCCCGGCCTGGAAGCTCGCCGCCGACCTGGCCGACCCCTGCACCAGCGCGCAGCAGCAGGACCTGCTGTGCTTCCGCACGGTGGCGACGCTGGCGCTGATCCGCCAGCTGAGCCGGCCGGGCATCCTGCTGCTGCGCGACGACGCCGGCCAGTCGGTCTTCGTGCTGCTGACCGGCCTCACGCCGCAGACCGCCACGCTGCGCGCCGGCGGCGTCTCGCAGACGGTGTCGCTGCTGTCGCTGGCCAAGGTGTGGCGCGGCGACTTCGCCACCTTCTGGCGCGCGCCCGCGGGCTACCAGTCGGCGCTGAGCGAAGGCCACAGCGGGCCGGCGGTCGACGCACTGGCCGGGCTGGTCGCACGGGCCGACGGCGCGAGCGCGCCGGCCGCCGCGCAGCCGTTCAACGCCGCGCTGAAATCGCGCCTTGCGAGCTTCCAGGTCGCCTGGGGCCTGACCGCCGACGGCGTGGCCGGCCCGACCACCTTCATGCAGCTCAACCGCGCCGCCGGCGTCGACGAGCCGCGCCTGCAGGCCGATGCCGGCCTCACCCACTGAGAGGCACAGCGATGTCCTACATCCTCGATGCCTTGCGGCGCGCCGATTCCGAACGCGAGCGCGGCCGCGTGCCCGGGCTGCATGCCCAGACGGCCACCGCCACGCCCGATGACGACGACCTGCCGGACGGCCGCGGCGGCATGCGCTGGGGTTTTGTCGCGTCGCTGCTCGGGCTGGCACTGATCGTCGTGTTCGCCTGGATGGCGTTCGGGCGCGACAAGCCGATCGAGGTGATCGTCTCGGCACCGCCGCCTCCGCAGCCGGCGCCGCCGCCTCCTCCCCCGGCGCCCGTCGCGATGGCCCCCGCTCCTGCTGCGGCCCCCGCCCCGGCACCGAGCCCGGAACCGGTCGCGGCGCCGGCTCCTGCACCTGCCGCAACTCGCACGGCCGCGGCGCCGGAGAAGGCGCAGCGCAAGCCCGTGCCCGCCAGGCGCGAACCTGCGCGCACCACCACGCCGGCCGCCGACGAGACGCCGGCCGTGCCGCTGAACGAGTTGCCCGCCGACGTGCGCCGCGAACTGCCCACGCTGGCCATCAGCGGCGCGACCTACTCGTCGAGCCGCGCGAGCCGCATGCTGATCGTCAACGGCCAGCTCTACCACGAGGGCGACATCATCGCGCCCAACGTGCACCTGGAGCAGATCCGGCTCAAGTCGGCCGTGCTGCGCTACAAGAACTACCGCTACAGCGTCGGCTACTGATTCCGGCGTACGCTGCGCCGCATCCGCCACTGCAGGAGAGAACGGCCATGAGCGACAAATCGATCCTCGAGCACATCAGCGCCCTCGTCGACGAGGAACAGCAACTGCGCGACGGCACGGCCGCGCCCGGCCAGAACGCCGAGCGCATCCGCCACATCGAGCACCAGCTCGACCAGTGCTGGGACCTGCTGCGGCAGCGGCGCGCCAAGCGCGAGTTCGGCGAAGACCCCTCCAGCGCGAAGGTGCGCGACGAGAAAACGGTCGAAGGCTACGAAGGCTGACACCAGGGCCCTCGTCACTTCACACAGGCTTCATCCGGCGTTCGACGACGCCGCGGACAGTGCGCCGGTGCCCACCACCGCGCGCCTCGCGCACTGTCCATGTCCCACCTCATCGTCCACGGCGGCCAGCCTCTTGCGGGCCGCCTCGTCCCGTCGGCCAACAAGAACGCGGTGCTGCCGATCCTGTGCGCGACGCTGCTGACGCGACAGCCGGTGCGCCTGCGCCGCGTGCCCGACATCACCGACGTGCGCAAGATCCTCGACGTGTTCCGCTCGCTCGGCAGCCGCGTCGAGGTCGACTTCAAGACCGGCGTGCTCGACCTGCACCACCGCAGCACGAACTTCGACGAGACCGTGCACCGCCTGCCGCAGGAGATGCGCTCGTCGATCATGCTGGTGCCGCCGCTGCTGGCGCGCTTCGGCGTCGCACGCATCGAGAGCGACGTGCAGGGTTGCACGCTGGGCGTGCGCGAGATCGATCCGCACGTCGAGGTGCTGCAGCGCTTCGGCGCGCGCGTCGAGCGCCGGCCCGACGCGCTGATCGTGCGCAGCGACGGCCCGCTGCGCGCGGCCGACCACTGGCTCGACTACGCGTCGGTCACCACCACCGAGAACTTCGTGCTGTGCGCGGCGCTCGCCGAGGGCAGCGCGACGCTGATGAACGCGGCCTCCGAGCCGCACGTGCAGGAGTTCTGCGAGTTCATGCGCCAGCTCGGCGCGCGCATCGAGGGCTGCGGCACCTCGCGACTGACGATCCACGGCGTCGACGCGCTCGGCGGCACCGACTACAGCTTCGCCGACGACTTCCACGAGGTGGTCACCTTCCTCGCGCTCGGCGCGATCACCGGCGGCGACGTGCGGGTGCGCAACACCGCCGCGCACCAGTTCCCGCTGATCGACCGCACGTTCGCGAAGCTGGGCGTGCGGGTGCTGCACGAGGGCGGCTGGTCGCGCACCGTCGTCGACGGCCCGTTGCGGGTGGCCGAGCCGTTCACGCAGAACATGCTGCCGAAGATCGAGGCCGCGCCCTGGCCCTACCTGCCGGTCGACCTGCTGCCGATCTTCATCGCGCTCGGCACGCGCGCGCACGGCAGCGTGATGTTCTGGAACAAGGTCTACGACGGCGCGCTCGGCTGGACCTCGGAGCTGTCGAAGTTCGGCGCGCACGCGTTCCAGTCCGACCCGCACCGCATCGTCACCTTCGGCGGCAAGCCGCTGTCGCCGGCCGAGGTCGAGAGCCCATACATCATCCGCGTCGCGATCGCGCTGCTGATGCTCGCGGCCAGCATCCCGGGCCGCTCGGTGATCCGCAACGCCGGACCGATCCGGCGCGCGCACCCGCAGTTCGTCGAGAACCTGTGTGCGCTCGGGGCGCGGATCGAGTGGGAATCTGGGGATTGAACGTGGGGGACTGATTCAGCGCGGCTCGGCGGCGAACACGAGATCGGTGCGCCACTTCGACATGTCGGGCTCGGTGTCCGGCCCGTCGAGGTAGAACTCGTAGCGCCCATCCCACGCCTCGGCGCTGCCGCCGCGCGCCTGCTTGCGCCATGCCACCTGGTGCTGCTGGCCCCAGGCGAGCAGGTAGGCGGTGGCCGGCATCAACTCCTCGGGGTGGCCGGTGTGGCGCATCGTCACGTAGCTGCCGGCAGGAACGGTGCCCGATCGCACCCGCGCATCGCCCGCGGCCGGCTTGCCGACGAGCGTGCCGACGTCGATCTCCATCTGTCCGCCCATGTCGATCACGTTGTAGCGGAAGAACAGCGGGCCGGCCGGCGGCACGCCGTGCGCCTGCAGCCACTCGAAGAGCTGCGGGATCAGCGGTACCACCTTCGACTCGATTTCGCCCATCCGCACCTCGGTGCGGATGAACATGCAGGGCTGCTCGGTGCGCTGTTCGAAGCGCGGGGTCGTGAGGGTCGTCATGCGAGGCTCCTTCCTTCAGGTTGGGTCAGTCTCCATCCGCATCCGTGAACTCGATCGTCACCTTCCACGCCGTCGCGATCGGCGGGTCGATCACCGCGCGCAGCGCGACCAGCGCCTTCACCGGTGCGGCGATGCGCGCCGGCGTCCAGGTGGCGGCGTCGACCGGCAACGCCGCGATGGACTRCCGCACCGCGGTCACCGCGCGCCGCAGCGCCGGCCCGTGCGGCTTCGCGAGGCCCTGCTCGGCCAGCACGTCGTCCAGCCCCCAGCGCGGGCCACCTTGTGTGTACGCGAGGCCCGGCGTCTGCCCGAGCAGCAGCTGCGCGACGCCATCCACATGCGCCAGCAGGAACTCGYGCGTGTGCCTGGTGYGCATGCTGTCGAAGTTCTCCAGCGCGTCGCGCTGCCCCGGCACCTGCAGCGCCTGCGCACGGGCCGCCTTCTCGAGCTTCTTGCCGCGCAGCAGCTCGACGCTGCCGACCAGCAGGTTCAGGATCAGCTTCTTCGCCGCCGGCACGTCGGGCGGCGTCGCCGAACGCCAGCGGTCGGCTTCGGTGCGCCAGCCGGCCAGCAGCAGGCCCACCTCCTCCTTCAGCGCCATCGCGATGCGCAGCGTGTAGCGGCACAGCGCCGGGCTGCGCAGCACCGGCGCCTGCGGCTCGGTGCCGGCCGGGAACAGCAGCCACTCCAGCGCTGGCAGGCCCCGCACCGCCGTGCCCCAGCGTTCCATCGCGTCGTTCGCCGCCGGGCCGGTCATCGGTGCGGTCGCGGTGACGGTGGCCGCCTGCTGGATCACCTTCGGCCGGGTCGGCCAGAAATCGATCGCCTTCGAGCTGCGCCGCGCAAGCGTCGGCCCCATCTGCAGCGCCTCCAGCCGGCGCCAGCTGAGCATCGCCTGCAGCCACAGCGCCTGGCTCTCCTTCAGCTGGGCCGGGGTCGGCTGGCCGCCGGCCGCCATCGCCGCCTCCAGCACCGCCACCAGCCCGGCCGCGCTGCGGTCCAGCGCCTCGTAGGCCGGCACGGCCCACTGGTCGTGCAGCATCTGCATCCAGGTGACGAACGGGTCGGTGGCCGCGCGGGCCCCGGCCGGCACGGCCGACAGCGCGGCGATCGACGCCAGCCGCCACAGCGCCGCGCGGCGTGCCGGGAGGGCGCGGGGCAGGCGGTGAACCGGGCTCGGAGGCATCGGCAGATTATGGACAAAGTCACACTTCGCGCGTGTCTTTTCCCCGCTGGCGCCGCCCCCCTGCCCGGGGGACGACCCCCTGCCCGGGTGGTGTTTTCTGACAAGTCCCTATGGTGCAATGCGACGCCTTTTCCCTCGGCGGAGCGTCTTCCGACCTCGCCGAACCGCCTGCACTCCGAGCCGCATGACCCGATCCGACACCACCGCCGTCCCCGCCTCGTTGCCCCCGCGCAACCTGACGGTCGACGGCCTGCGCGGCATCGCGGCGATGCTGGTGGTGCTGTACCACCTCTACCTCAACACCGAGACGCTGCTGCGTCCCTTCATCCCGGATGCGCTGCACGCGCTGATCGGCAGCTTCGGCGCCACCGGCGTCAACGTGTTCTTCGTGCTGAGCGGCTTCGTGATCTCGATGAGCCTGCGCGACGCGCCGCTGTCGGGCCGCTATGTCGCGATGTTCGCGCTGCGCCGCTCGGTGCGGCTCGATCCGCCGTACTGGGCCACCATCGTGCTGTGCATCGCGATGGCCAAGCTGTCGGCGCTGCTGTTCGCCGAACTCGCCGGCCGCGGCCAGTTCTCCGCCGCGCAGATCGTCTCGCACCTGTTCTACCTGCAGGACATCCTCGGCTACGGCAGCATCTCGGCGGTGTTCTGGACGCTGTGCATCGAGCTGCAGTTCTACCTCGTGCTGGTGCTGGTGCTGACCGCCGCGCACGACCCGGCGCAGCCGCGCAGCCGCCCGATCCTTGCGATCGCCGCGCTGACCGCGTTGTCGCTGGTGCTCGCGGTCGGCCAGATCAAGCTGCCGGTCGACGGCCTGTTCGTGCGCTACTGGCACATGTTCGGGCTGGGCGCGCTGACCTGCTGGTGCGTGTTCGGCGACCTGTCGTGGCGCTGGTGGTGGGCGCTGGTCGGCGTCGAGCTCGCCGTGGTGTTCGGCAGCGCGCCGTCGCTGCCGCACCTCGCGCCGGTGCTGGCCGCCATCGTGATCGTGCTGTCGCGGCGCTGGGTGGCGGCGCGCGGCTGGCTCAGCGGCGCGGTCCACCAGTTCCTCGGCAAGCTGTCGTACAGCCTGTACCTGATGCACCCGATCGTCGGCTGGAGCACGATCTCGGTGCTGAAGAAGCTGTTCGGCGACCACCCGTCCGTGCCGCTCGGCCTGCTGTACATGGCCTGCGGCATCGCCACGAGCGTCATCGCCGCGTGGATCCTCTGGCGTGCCGTCGAGCTGCCGGCCATCCGCTGGAGCAAGCGGGTACCGATGCCGCATGCCGGCGCGCCCACGGTGCGCACGGCCGTTGCCACCTGAGCCGGCCACCGCCATGTCCTCCACCTCCAAGGAAGTCGGCCGCTTCTTCAAGCACTCGGGCATCTATGCCATCGGGAATGCGCTGAACCGCGTCGGCGCCTTCCTGCTGCTGCCGATCTACACCCGGCTGCTGTCGCCGGCCGAGTACGGCACGCTGGAGACGCTGTACCTGGTGTCCACCGTCGTGTCCGGCGTGCTGGGCGTCGGCATTGCGCACGCCACGCTGCGCTTCTACTTCGACTACAAGGACGCCGCCGACCGCCGCTCGGTGGTCAGCACCAACCTGATGGCCTCGCTGGTCATCTCGATCGCCGGCGTGCTGCTCGTCTCGCTGTTCGCCAACCCGATCGCCGCCTGGCTGTTCAACGGCCAGTCGCTCGGCCGGGCCTTCCAGTGGATGCTCGCCACCATCGTGTTCGAGCTCGCCTCGCAGGTCGGCCTCGCCTACGTGCGCGCGGTCGAGCGCTCGATGCTGTTCATCGTCGTCTCGTTCGTGAAGCTGGTGGTGCAGGTGATCGCCAACTCGATCGCGCTGATGCACTTCAACGCCGGCGTCGAGGGCGTGATGGCCGGCAACTGCCTGACCGTCGCGCTCGGCTTCGCGGTGCTGTCGTGGGTGACGCTGCGCGAGTGCGGGCTGCGCTTCGAATGGGCCAAGCTGATGCCGGTGCTGCGCTACAGCCTGCCGCTGCTGTGGACCACGATGGTGGGCATCGTCGCGAGCACCGCCGACCGCTTCCTGCTGCAGTCGCTGGTGTCATTGGAGGCGCTGGGCATCTATGCGCTCGCGCTGAAGCTGTCGAAGCTCGCGTCCGACCTGGTCGGCGAGCCGATCAACCGCGCCTACGGCGCCTTCCGCTTCACGATCATGGAGCGCGACGACGCCGGCATCATCCAGGCCCAGGTGGTGCGCTACCTGGCCGTGATCCTGTCGCTGATCGGGCTGGCCATCGTGCTGTTCGCCGGCGACGCGCTGCGCCTGATCGCCGCTCCGGCCTACTGGAGCGCCGCGCGCTACCTGCCGTGGCTGGTGCTGGCCGCGGTGCTGCAGGTGCTGACCTACCCGCTGCAGACCGGCATCTACTACCAGAAGAAGTCGAGCAGCATCTTCCACATCGCGCTCGCCGCCTGCCTCGTCGGCCTGGCGCTGGGCGTGCCGCTGATCTGGGCCTTCGGCATCCTCGGCGCCTGCCTGACGGTGCTCGGCGTCTCGATCGTCTCGCTGGTGATGACCGACCGCATCAGCCAGCGCCACTTCCCGGTGCACTATGAATGGCGCAAGCTCGCCACGCTGCTCGCGCTGGTGGTCGCCGTCGCGATCGCCGGCCAGGCGGCCGACCAGCTGCCGCTGCTGTGGAGCCTGCCGCTGCGCTTCGTGCTCGGCGCCGCGTTCCTGGTCGGCATCGTCGCGACGCGCGTGATCGAGCCGGCCGAGCTGGCCGCGGCGCGCGCGAAGCTGATGCAGCGCCTCGGCCGGCCTTCCGGGGCAGCCGCATGAGCTTCGCGGTACTCCCCATCTGGCTGTTCCTCGGCAGCCTGCTCGTCGCGCCGCAGCTGTGGTGGTCGCCGCTGCTCGGGCTGCGCGTCGACTACATCGTCTACCCGATGTGGCTCCTGGTGCTCGCGTCGCGCGGCCGGCTGGGCGAGGTATTCCGCTTGCGCACGCAGGACTATTTCTTCCTGCTGATGTACGTGTGGATCTTCCTGAGCGTGATGGTCGCCGGCCTCACCGACATCGGCCAGTTCTACCTCGTCTACTACGCGAAGCTGTTCCTGGTGTACCGCCTCGTCAGCGCGACCATCAGCGACGTGACCGACCTGAAGCGCACCGGCTATGCGCTGATAGCGCTCGCGCTGCTGATCGCGATCGAGGGCATCCAGCACATGAACAACCCCGAAGGCATCGGCTGGGCGGGGCAGAGCTATGCGTGGATCGACGGCTCGGCCTCGTCGATCGGCCTGAAGTCGCGCATCCGCTGGATCGGCATCTTCGACGGCCCCGGCGTGTTCTGCGTGATGTTCACCGCCGCCGCGYCGTTCGCGTTCCAGTACATGGTGAGCCCGTACGCGCTGTGGCTGCGCGTGGCCGCCGCCGTCGGGCTGACCTTCCCGCTGCTGCTCGCGGCCTTCTACACCGGCTCGCGCGGCGGCATCCTGGCCACCGCGGCGATGGTCGGCATGTTCATCGTCTCGCGCTTCAGGATCAGCCTGGGCAAGCTGGTGATCGCGGCGGCCTGCGGCGGCATCGCGCTGGCGGCGGCCCCGTCGTACCTGACCGAGACCAAGGACGCCAACAACTCGGCGCAGGGCCGCGTCGAGATGTGGGCGATGGGCCTGCAGATGGTGCAGGAGAGCCCGCTGTTCGGCGTCGGCAAGGGCAACTTCGCCGTCTACACCCGCAAGCTGGTCGCGCACAACTCGGCGCTGGAGGCGATGGGCGAGACCGGCTTCCCCGGCATGTTCCTGTGGATCGCGATCATCTACATGGGCTTCAAGCACGTCATCGTGCGGCTGCGCGAGACGGTCGACCCGACCGAGAAGCAGGCACTGCTCGCGGTGATGATGAGCCTGTCGGGCTACCTGATCAGCTCGCTCTTCGTCTCGCTCGAGACGGAGATCATGTATTTCCTCCTGGGAATGACGGCCGCAGTGGGCCGCTTCACCACACAACCCGTGGGATTCACCCGCAAGGACTTCATGTTCATCGTGGCCTTCCAGGTCGCGTACTACATGGCCTTCAAGGTGTTCATCATGGGGTACTACTAGCAGTAACCGGAGCGAGGGGACACCATGGGCGGCAAGCAGGCGATGCTCGCGAGGTGGCTGGACATGGCCGGGGTGACCCGCGCGCGCCTGCGCAGCGGGCCGAGCGGGCTGACGATCCTCGCGTACCACCGCATCCAGGACCTGGCCGACGAGTCGCGTTTCGCGGCCGACCCCGAGCTCGTCAGCGCGAGCGTCGCCGAGTTCCGCCGCCAGCTCGCCTTCCTGCGCGAGCACTGGAACCCGATCGGGTTGTCGAACGCGATGGACGTGATCGAGCGCGGCCAGGCGCTGCCGCCGCGCAGCGTCGCGATCACCTTCGACGACGGCCACCTCGACAACTACACCCACGCCTTCCCGCTGCTGCGCGAGATGAACGTGCCGGCGACCATCTTCCTGTCGACGCAGTACATCGGCAGCCGCGAGCCGTTCTGGTTCGACCGCGTGTCGACGCTGCTGTTCTGCGCACCCGCCGGCGCGTTGCGGCTGCCGCTGGCCGACGTGACGCTGCAGCTCGGCGACATCGCGTCGCGCCGCGCCGCCTCCGACCGGTTGCTGTCGGTGCTGAAGCGCCTGGCCGACGAGCGCCGCCGCGACGCGCTGCAGGAGCTGGAGGCGCTGCTCGCGCGCCACGCGGTGCCGGCCGACGCGGCGCCCGCCTCGGCGCTGGACTGGGACCAGGTGCGCGAGATGACGCAGCACGGCATCGAGTTCGGTTCGCACACCGTCACGCACCCGGTGCTGTCGATGCAGACCGAAGAGCGCGTGCGCTTCGAGCTGTCGCAGTCGCGCGAGACGATCCGCCGCGAGACCGGGCAGCGCGCCGACCTGCTCGCCTACCCGGTCGGCAAGACCTACACCTTCAACGATCGCGTCGTCGCGATCGCGAAGGAATGCGGCTACCGCGCCGCGCTCGCCTACATCGACGGCGTCAACGACCCGAGCTGCGCCGACCGCTTCGCGCTCAAGCGCATCGCGGTCGAGCGCTACATCCCGCATCCCCTGTTCATGGCCCGCATGACCTTTCCCG
>NZ_JBFUCB010000145.1:0-11181 GCF_056405435.1 Rhizobacter sp. P1_G5
GCGATGCGGACCATCATCACGCACTGGACAGCGATCACCGGCCGCGATGTCAAGGCCCGCAAGGTCGCGCCCAACTGAGCGCCGGAGGTCGATGCCATGAAGCCGGATTCCCCCTTCCTGTCGGCCTACCCGACGCCGGAGCACGAGACCGCCCCCGAGGCGCCGCCGGCCCGCGGTGCCGGGCTCGGTGCGCTGCTGTTCGAAAGCCCGTACGTGCGGCTCGCGCTCGTCGACCATGAGGACGACGCGCAGTCGGAGTGCGAGGCCTGCCGCTGCCACGAGTTGGACAACGAACTGGACGACGAAGCCCCCGAGTCCGAAGTCGACGACACGCCAGTGGTCGATGCGCCGCTGTCGGCCGACGACCGCACCTGGGTGCTCGACCTGCGCCGCTCGGCGCTGGAGCGCCTGCCGGACGCGGCGTTGCAGCGCAAGTACCTGAAGGAGGTCGACTGGAAGGACGTGGAGTTCCCCGACAACGTACCCCCCGGCGGCTCGGCGACGGCGGCCGTGAAGGCGCACTGGGCCTTGTCGGAGCGGCTGTTCGCCGACATGGCCCGCGTGACGCCGGAGCGGCGCGTGAACCTGGGCGACACGAAGATCGCGTTCCGCGCGCACCGCCCGGTGGCCGTGCCGGGCCAGAAAGGCGCGCAGCTGTACGCCGAGGCCAGCGCGGCCTTCGTGCGCATGCGCGAGGCGGCACTGCAAGAGGGCGTGACGCTGGACATCACCTCGTCGTGGCGTTCGRCCGGCCACCAGGCGGCCCTGAGCGCCTCGCAGCCGAATGCGAAGGCGGTGGCCAAGGGCCACTCCGCGCACATGTACGGCCTGGCGGTCGACCTGCAGATGTCGGTGCGCGGCCTCGATGTGTCGGGCAAGAGCCAGACCCGCACCGCAGAGAAGATGGCCAAGCTGGTGCGCATGTACCGCTCGCCGGTCTACAAGTGGATGATGCTGCGCGGCAAGGCCTTCGGCTGGTACCCGTACCGCCGCGAGCCCTGGCATTGGGAATACAACCCGCCGGGGCTGAAGGCGCGCTTCGAGGGGGGCTCGGCTCCTGCATCGACGTCTGCGAAGGCGACCGCCACCACCACGCTGTCGGCCGGTGGCCAGCCCAAGGCGTGGGTGCGCTTTGCGCAGCGCGTGCTGAACGCCACCGCGGGCGAGCGGCTCTCCGACGACGGCGATGCCGGCCCGCTGACGCGCGCCGCGCTCGCCCGCTTTCGCGACAAGCACCGGCTCGGCGGCAGCTCGGAGCCGGGCAGCTCCACCGACATCGCGCTGACGCAGCGCGCGCTGGAGCACCTCTCGCACACCTCGATGTTCGCGGCGCTCGGCACGCGCGACGCCAGGCTGGACCAGGCGCTCGCGGCCTTCCGCGCCGAGCGCCACCTCGGCTTCGGCGCGGTGCTCGACGTCGCGACGCAGACGGCGCTGGCGGATGCGCTGCCCTCGGCGGCGGCAGCGTCGCCTTCCAGCTCAGCGTCCGTCAGCGCCACGCCGGTGCCCCACCTCGGCGGCCAGGTCTGGCTGATGAAGGCGAGTTCGTATGCCGAGCCGGTGGCGGTCTTCGTGCCAAAGGCTGCTCTCGGGCAATCGAGCGTGGACGTGCTGTTCCACGTGCACGGCCTGTTGCGCGGCCCCTCGCTGCCGCCGAAGCCGCCGGGCGGCTTCATCACCGCAGCACCGTTCCGCCTGGGCGCGCTGGTCGATGCCTCGACGCTGCCGATGGTGCTCATCGTGCCCGCGATGAACTGGAACGCGCCGGGCGGCGTCACGGCCGGCGGCCATCGCAATCCGCGCTGGAGCGCGCTGGCCCAGCCGGCACGGTTGAACGCGCTGATCGCCGAGGTGCTGGCCGACGTGGCACGCGTGCAAGGCCGCGGCCAGGCACCGGCGCTGAACCGCCTGGTGGTCTCGGGGCACTCGCGCGCCTACGACTTCCTGGAGCCGCTGCGCGCGCTGCACGCCGATGCGCAGGCCCACCAGGGCGCGCTCGCACAGCTGGCGCAGGTGTGGGCGTTCGACTCGACCTACGTCGGCGAGCCCGCGGACTGGAAACGCTGGCTCGCCGACCGGCCCGGCCTGCAGGCGCACTTCTTCTACCTGAAGGGCTCGGCGACCCACGACCGCGGGGATGCCTTCCTGCGCGCACGCGGCGGCAACCTGCATGTGACGCGGATGGAGACAGGGCAGCACCACCAGGTGCCAGGGCTGCAATTGCCGGCGCTGCTGCAAGGCCTGGCGAGCGGCGGCGAGCACGAACTGGAGGAGGGGCTGCCGCTGGAGGGCGAGGATCCCGATGCGCTGGAAGAGATCGATCGCCAGGCCGAGCAGGACGACGAGCAAGGCGATGACAAGCTGGAGGCGCTCGCGGACGAGTTCGAGGCTGCGGACGACGAAACGGGCGATGACKAAGCTGGCGATGACGAGGCCCTGGCCGACGACGAAGGCCCCGACGACGAGGCCGAATCGTTCGAGGACAACGAGGAAGAAGCCGCCGACGCCGAGCCCGAGGACGCCGGCGAACTCGATCCGGAGACGGAAACGCCCGACGAGCTCGACCAGGCCCTCGGCGACAAGGCACCCGTGCCGGTGCCTGCGGGCCGGCCGGTGCCGTTCGCGCCGCTGCCGCCGCCCGGCAGCCACTGGCCGCTGCGCACCACGCACCCGCAGGCGCGCGTGATCTCGTACAAGTTCCGCGAGCCGAACGGCATCGAGGGCCGCGCCGGCCGCATGTTCCTCGCCGAGCGCAAGGGCAAGCGCAACGGCGTGGCCACGCGGCGCCGGCATGTCGGTGTGGACCTGTTCGCGAAGAAGGGCGACGTGGTGCTGGCCTGCGAGAGCGGCACCATCGTGTCGTTCGCGTTCTTCTACGCCGCCGCCTCGGGCCAGCAGACCTACCGGCTGCTGATCGAGCACGAAGGCTCGGGCATCGTCGCCAACTACGGCGAGCTGACGAAGGATTCGCTGAAGCGCAACGGCCTGTCGGTCGGCGACCGCGTGGCAGCCGGCCAGGCGATCGGCTTCGTCAGCGACACCGCGATGCTGCACTTCGAGACCTACGTGAAGGGCAGCACCAACACCGCCCGCTGGTGGCGCGACGAGAAGAATGCGCCGGCCTCGCTGCTGAACCCGACGCGCTACCTGCTGTCGCTGCGCGAGCGCGGGACCGCGTCGGCCGGGGCGGGCGCGCCGGCCACGGCCTCGCCACCGCCCGCGCCCTCCACCGCGACTCCGGGCGCCCGTCCGCAACCGCCCACCGACCCGTCGGCGTACCGCACCTTCCGGCTGACGACCTACCACGTCGTCGACCAGTCGGACGATCCGACCGGTGCCATCCGCATCCCGATCCTCGGCGACGACGGCCGCACGATCGCCGAAGGCAGCCCGGCCTTCTTCGCGAAGCTGTCGCTGGAAGGCACGGCCCGCCTGGGCGATGGCCGGCTGGTCAACGTGACCGGCCAATCGACCGCGGTGTCGCACGAGCGCTATGCCGCGGTGCTCGACTACCACGAGCGCGCCTACGCTCGCCGCAACGCGCGGCTCGCGGCGCAGGGCAAGCCGCCGGTATCGACGAGGTACTCCGGCATCTCGGTCAAGGACGGCCGCGTGGTCGGCGCGATGACCTTCCACGAGGTGCCCGCCGCCCGGCGCGGCGTGGGCTATGGCATGCAGCGGGGTGTGGCGTACACGCCATTCCGCACGCTGGCGGCCGACCTCGGGCTGAAGGCGAACTCGGAGCCGCGCTGGAAGGGCCACGGCGGGCTGGTGCCGGCGCACACGCCGGTCTACATCAAGGAGTACGACGGCCTGGCGCTGCCCGACGGCCGCGGCGGCAGCTTCGTGCACGACGGCTGGTTCACCGTCAACGACACCGGCGGCGCGATCTTCGGCGCGCACTTCGACGTGTTCACCGGCAGTGCCGCGCTGGGCCGCGGCGCGAAGCTGCCGGCGATCGGCCAGGTGTGGTTCCCGGGGATCGAGGGGCGGGTACCGGCCGGCTACTCGCTCGGCCTGAGTGCCTGAACCGGGGGTGCCGGCCACCGTGCTCGTGCACGGTGGCCCTGCATTTCCACCGGGTTGATGAAGCGTTCCCCGCGTCCGGAAGCTATGCTGCCCGCATGCGAAAGAACCTCATCGCCCTGGCCGCCGGGCTGCTGTCGTGCGCGCCGCTGATCGCCTCTGCCGCCGATGCCACGCCGCCGAAGCGTTACTCGCTGAAGCAGACCGAGCCGAGCGGCGGCACGCACATCGTGCGCGAGCTGGCCAACTCCAACCTGCCGCTGGACAAGCCCTACGGCGAGCTGACGCCGCAGCAACAACGCGTCGTCAAGGCACAGTACGAGGAAATGGGGCCGGACGACGAACCGCCCTACCCGCTCAACGGCCCGCGCGGCATCGTACGGGCGCTTGTGGATGGGAGGAACCGGCTGCACGTCAACGGCAGGCTGCTGCTCGCCGTCGACGTGAACAGCAGCGGCGAGGCGACGGCGGTGTCGGTGATGTCCTCGCCAGACGACCGGCTGACGCAGTACGCTGCCGCCGTGCTGATGAAGGCGAAGTACAAGCCGGCGCGCTGCAACGGCGTGCCGTGTGCGATGCAGTACCCCGTGCGCATTCTCATGAAGGCCGACTGAGCGGGGCGGCGCGCTCGTTCAGCGCCCGCAGGCATCGCGCAAGCGCCACCCGCGCCTCGGCCAGCCACGCACTGCCCGGTGCGGCCAGCCGCTCGCGCAATGCGACGGCCCGTGTCAACGGCGCGCGTGCTGCCTTCGCGTCCCCCTCCGCGAGCCAGGCCTCGCCCTGCAGCAGCAGCGCGTCGGCCTCCTTGTCATCGAAGCGAGCCGATTCGCGCTCCGGTGCGAGCAGTGCCAGCGCCTGCGCCGCCTGGGCGCGGGCATCGGCCGGCCGCTGCAGCTGCAGCGCGGCACGCCCGCTGAACAGCAGCCACTGCACGCGGTCGAGCTGCGGCCCGCCGTCATCGACCAGCACGATCTCCTTCAGCCGCTCGATCGCCTGCGCGGCCTGCCCCTGCGCCAGCAGCAACCGCACCGCCTCGAAGATGAACGGGTTGTGCGTGGCCGGTGCTGCGACGCCGCTGCCCACGGCGCGCCAGATGCGGTGCGCCTCCTCGATCTGCCGGCCGCTCTCGGCATGGCGGCCCATCGCGGTCCAGTTGCGCGCCTGCAGCAGCATCTCGCGCGCGAGCGGCACCGAGCCGGGGTAGTGCGCGCGCAGGTCGTCCAGCTCGGGTGCGTAGTCGCGATCGGCCTCGGCGAAGCGGCCGTCTGCATGGTGGGCATCGCCGCGGAAGCGGTTCACCGCCCCCACCGCCGCCGGCGTTGCGTTCGCATCGGGGCGCTCGATCGCGGCACGCGCGTCATCGAGCAGCCGCCAGCCTTCATCGCGCCGCCCGAGGCTGTGCAGCAGGCCCCCCAGCTTGGCCTGGGTCTGCAGCGTGCCGCCGTCGAGCGGGCCGCTGAGCTTGCGCGAGAGGTCGAGCGCGCGCCGCAGGTTGCCCTCGGCCGCGCTGAAATCGCGCGCCGCCGCCTGCGCCTCGGCCAGCTGCACCAGCGGCGTCACCGACCAGGCCGACGGCGCCGCCTCGTGCCGGTCGATCTCGGCCAGCGCCTCCTTCAGCATCGCCTGCGCGGTGGCCGCATCGCCAGCCAGGTGGTGCGAGCGCGCCAGGTTGCGCAGCGCCTCGTAGCCGCTCGACCACTGCGCCGGGTGCCGCCGGAAATGCGCGACCGCCTGCTGCGCCGCCTCGCGCATGCCGGCCAACGACACGTACTGCTCGATCTCGGCGCGGTTGATCCACATCCAGCCGCGCGTCTCCGACGCGTCGTCGCCGATCGCATCGAGCACCTGCCGGGCTTCGTCCATCGCGGCCAGTGCGCGGGCGCGGTCGTCGGTGTGGTTCACGTCGCGGGCGTAGGCGAGCAGCGCATTGGCGAGCCGCGCGTCGTGCGCACCGAACGAGCGCCGCGCCGCCTCGACGCGCTGCAGCCGCAGCTGCCCGGCCTCGTCGAACAGGCCGAGCTGGAAATGCATGTCGGCCAGCGTGTCGAGCACCTCGTCGAGCGCTTCGGGCGAATCCTTCAGCGCCTGCGCCGCCTGCTTCGCGCCGACCTCGAGCAGCTCGCGCGCGGTGGTCTGGCGGGCGCGCAGCGGATCGGCCTGCTGCAGCGAGTTGGCGGTGAACAGGCTCGTCAGGAAGCCCTGCACCGCCTGCGCCCGCTGGCTCTCGCGCTGCGCGAGCGCGGCCTGCTCGCGCGAGCGCTGCGCCTGCTGCAGCGACACCGCGGCCGCACCGGCCAGCACCAGCCCGGCGAGCCCCGCCGCCGCCACCTGCCGCCGRTGCCGGCCGACGAACTTGCGCAGGCGGTAGGCCGCGCTGTCGGGCCGCGCCAGCACCGGCTGGCCGCCGAGGTGGCGCACCAGGTCTTCGCGCAGCGATTCGGCGGTGGGGTAGCGCTGCGCCGGGTCTTTCTTCAGCGCCTTCAGCACGATGGTGTCGAGGTCGCCGGCCAGCATAGGGCGCAGCCGGCGCACGCTGGTGCCGCGGGCGCGCGCGGCCTCGTCGGTCAGCTCGCGCAGGCTGGGGCGCTGCGGCTCGATGCCGAGCACCGCCTCTTCGAGCGCCGCGCACGAGGCGCGCACCGGCTCGTACGGCCGCAACCCGCACAGCAGGCCGTAGAGCACGACGCCGAGCGAATAGACATCGCTGGCGGTCGTCACCGCACAGCCGGCCACCTGCTCGGGCGACGCGTATTCGAGCGTCAGCGCGCGGCCGGCGATGCGCGTCAGCTCGGTCTCGTCGGCCTGGCCGTCGGTCGTCAGCTTCGCGATGCCGAAATCCAGCAGCCGCACCTGGCCGTCTTCGGTGACGAGGATGTTGGCCGGCTTCAGGTCGCGGTGGATCACCAGGTTCTGGTGCGCGTACTGCACCGCCGTCAGCACCTGCAGCATCAGCACCAGGCGCTGCATCAGGCCGAGGTTGCGGCGATCGCAGAAGGCGGCCAGCGGCTCGCCCTGCACGTACTCCAGCGCGAGATAGGGCTGGCCATCGTCGGTGATGCCGGCATCGAGCAGGCGTGCGATGTTGGGGTGCTCCAGCGCGCCGAGGATGCGGCGCTCGCGCGCGAAGCGCTCGTGCACGTGCGGGCCGAGCAGGTGCGTGCGCACCAGTTTCAGCGCGACCTGGCGCTCGTAGAGGCCGTCGTCGCGCTGCGCGAGCCACACCGAGCCCATGCCGCCCTGCCCGATCGGCCGCAGCACGCGGTAGGCGCCGATGCGGCGGCCGACCAGCGAGGGCGTGTCGGCCTCGCGGGCCGTGCGGGCGGCCCGGTCGATGCCGCGCGCGACCAGGTCGCCGGTCTCGACGCGCGGGGCCACGGTGGCACCGGTGGGGTGCAGGTCGGTCGGGTGCATCCGTTCCCGCAACTGGGCGACGACCTCGGCCATCGCCGGCTCGCGGCGCGCCAGCTCGGCCTGCCAGCCGGCGCGCTGGTGGCGCGGCAGGTCGCCCACCTCGTCGAGCAGCAGCGAGACGCGGTTCACCTCGGCCGGCGTCAGGTCCTGGACATTCATGCCTCTTCCATCAGGTGCAGCAGGAAGGCGCGCGCCTTCTCCCACTCGCGCTCGACAGTGCGCGTGGAGGTGCCGCGCGCCTCGGCCACCTCTCGGATCGACAGCCCGGCGAAATAGCGCAGCTCGACGAGTTCGTGGAACTGCGGCGACAGGCGTTGCAGCACGTCGAGCGCGGCGCCCATCGCCATCAAACGCCTGTCGTCGATCGCCTCGGCCTCGATGCCGGTGGTCAAGGTGACCAGCAGGTCGCCGCTGCCGCGCTTGCGGGCCTGGCGCTCGCGCACGTGGTCGATCACGACGCTGCGCATCACGCGGGCCACGTAGCCGAAGAAGGCCGGGCGGTCGGAGGCCTTGAGGCGGCCCTCGCCGGACAGCTTCAGGAAGCTCTCGTGCACCAGCGAAGTCGTGTCCAGGTCGTCCAGCCCGCCGCTCTTGTAAAGCCGGCTGTGCGCCATGCGCTTCATGTCGGCGTAGACCAGCTCGAACAACCGGCTCGAAGCCTGCGGATCACCGGATTGCGCCGACCGAAGCAGATCGGTCATTTCCGTCATCGACGTGTCTCACTGCAAGGCGGAGCGGTCGAGTATGGGAAGGGGCCTGGGGAGCGTCAAAGTACAGATTGAGGATGAGGGCTCACCCGTTTGGGGGGCGTCTGTCGGATGCGTGCGCACAGCGGTCTGGCTCACCGCGAGCTACTGGGCGTCCTTCTCCAACCCCGCCGCCTGCAGCGCGCGCGCCCCCATCACGTCGGCCTCCTCCTCGAGCGACGCATCGTCGTTGACGCCCACGCCGGCCATCTGCATCGTCGGCTCGACCCGCCCCTGGCGCTGCTGCACCACGTGCCAGGCCTCGTGCGGCAGGTGCTGGTCCTGGCCGGGCGCGAGGTGGATGTCGTTGCCCTGCGCATAGGCCAGCGCGTTGAGCTGCGCCGGCTTGTCGGAGTTGCGGTGCACCTGCACGTCGGATACGTCCAGGCCCGACAGCGATTCGATGCCGGCCTGCAGGTCGCCCGGCAGGCCGCCGCGCGATGTGTCGGCCTTGGCCTGCAGCGGCTCTTCTTCCTCGAGCTCGCCCAGATCGGGCGCGCGCTGCGCCGCCTCGCCGAACGCCGCCTCGATCTGCGCGCGCTGCGCCACCATGCGCGGGCTGTCGTGGAACGGATCGGCCGCGCGCTGGTGCACAGGGGTCTCGGGACTTCCATGGTCACGGTCATTGGCATGCAGTTGCACTTTCATGGGGCCTCCACTCTCGGCTTGAACGTCACGTAAATGCCTGCGGCGAACAGCAGCAGGATCAGTCCGTACAGCAGGTAATTCTGCTCGCGCCAATGCTGCAGCGAGGGGTCGCAGCTGAACACGACGAAGGCCAGCACCAGCGTCGCCAGCGCGCCGGCCCACACCATCAGCAGGTAGCGCCGGCCGATGCGCCGCACCCGGCAGTTCCACGCATACAGCGCGATGCCGATGCCTTCGGCCAGCACCAGTGCCTCGAACAGCAGGCGCAGCGGCAGCCGGTTCGGGCACGCGAACTCGCACAGCCCGGCCAGCGCGCCGCGCGGTGCCGTGTAGTTGTGCATCAGCAGCGCATGCACCGTTTCGCCGCTGCCGATGCCCGGCGTCGGCAGCGGCCACAACCCGATGCCGCCATAGGTCCACTTGATGTAGGCCAGATCGCGGTCGAGCTGGTCGCGCTCCTGCGGCGGCAGCACGGCCGCCTTCTCGCCGCGCTGGTGGAACTCGATCGGCACCACGCTCTCCAGGAAGGCGATGCGGCGGTGGCCCGACAGGTTCGGCGTCGCGTCGATGCGCGCGCGCAGCGTCATCGTGCTCGCGCCGGTCGGCTCGCTCAGCAGCACCAGGAAGTCGATCGTCAGGTCGGTGGTGCCGCGGTAGCGCACCTTGGCCCCCTCTTCCACGCCCTTGCTGCTGCGCCGCGGCTCGGCGGTCTCCAGCACGTCCATCAGGTCCGAGAAGTTGTAGGCCCCGGTGTCGCCGAGCAGCTTGTCGGGCACGACGATGTTGGCCTGGTAGCTGCGGCCGGTCGCCTGCATCTCGGCCACCAGCCGCTGCAGGAAGAGTTTCAGGAAGCGCGCGAAGGCCTTCTGCTGCGGGCCTTGGGTGGGCGAATCCTCGAAGAACACCGTGAGGCCGTCGTAGACGYACTCCGACTCGCGCCACTGCGGCAGCAACAGGCCGTCGAGGCCGGCCTGCAAGGTGCCGTCGCGCGTGTCGGCCAGCACCACCGCATTGCGCGCCGCGTTGCGCGCCACGCCGTCGAGCTGGGCCTCCGGCAGCGCGAGCAGCGAGGCCCAGTCGCGCCGGTACAGCACCAGGTCGACGCGCGTGCCGTGCCGGCGCGTCTCGCGTGCGAAGCCGCCGGCCTGGCCGTCCCAGCCCGGCGGCAGCACCCAGTTCCCGCTGTCGGCCAGCACCACGCCCATGTAGCTCAGGCGCGTGAACAGGCTGAAGTCGACCGCCAGCGGCGCCTCGGTGGCCAGCCAGTACGGCACGAAGCCGATCACCTCGTTGTCGACGCGCTGCGGCGTGCAGCCGCAGCCGGCGCCGTTCAGCCGCAGCGGCTTCGCTTCRCCGAACGGATKCCGCTTCTCGGCCGCACGCACGATGTCGGCGCGCAGCGCATCGGGCAGCAGGTTGTCGTAGAACTCGCGCAGGCTCAGGCTGCCGACTGCGGTGGCGGCGGCTGGGGTGGCAACCGGCTTGCGCGCGGCCGGGGCGGATGCCGCAGACACCGGGGGCAGCGGCGGGCACTGCGTGTCGACGGCCAATTGCTGCTTCAGCGCCACCTCGGTCACGTGCACCCGGTAGTAGGCGCAGCGGCTCTGCTCCAGCGCGGTGACGAACAGCGCGCGCGTCGGGTACTCCACGTCGGTCAGCGGCAGCAGCACCGCCTGCAGCTGGTCGGGGCTCGGCACGACCGGCGGCACCGGCTCGGTGACGACAGCGGGCGGCAACCCGTCCGCCGGCACCAGGGCCGGCGCGGGCGCCGCGGCGGGCGCTGCCGCCTCCGGTGCCAGGCCCGCCTGGTCGGCCGGCGTCAGCTTGTAGCTGACCGGCAGGCCGGCCTGCGTGTCCGCGGTGGCCTCGGCTTCGGCGACGCCGAGCGACGTCAGCGCCGGCGGTGCCGTGGGCGCGGAGGCAGCCGATGCCGCCGCGGCCGGCCGCAGCACCGGCGTGTAGACGTTCAGCACATACGCCTGCTGCGCGGCGCGCGAGGGCGACGCGGCGTCCTGCACGCCGAGCACGAAGCGGAAGCTGCCGTTCTCGGCCGGCAATCCGCCGAGGCGGCCATCCTCGGTCAGCACCAGCCCCGGCGGCAGCTTGCCGTCGATCGTGTAGCGGTACGGCGGCGTGCCGCCCTTCACCACCTCGCGCGGACCGTACGGGGCACCGCGGCGCGCCGATGGCAGCGTGACGGTCTTGTAGACGAGGCGCATGTCGACGCCCGACGCGGCCGAGGCCGCCGGCCACGCGGCGATCGGGACCATCGCCATGTCGGGCGCGGACGCTGCGGAGGAAGCCGGCGCCGAGGCCGCGTGCGGCACCGTCGCCGCACGCAGCCCGAGGC
>NZ_JBFUCB010000146.1:0-11142 GCF_056405435.1 Rhizobacter sp. P1_G5
GGGTCCGATATGCCAAGCCCAGCATCCCCCGCAAAATGCCCTCACTGCGGATTCGTCGTGCTGACGAATCGGTACCCGAAGTGCGAGCGTTGCGACCGCCCGCTCCCGAAGGACATGGTCCTGTCCCAGGCCGAACTGGAAGCGGTCTTTGCATGCGAGCGACTGGAACGCGAGGAAGCCAGCCGGAAGGCGCATCGCAAGGAGATGGACAAGCCGATGGTCGGAATCGGCGGTGAATCGCGGTCCGGGCCATCGCTGGACGATTGGCTGGATCTCGTCATCTGATCGATCCGCCACGGCACTCATCGGCACTTCGCGCACGCTTCGCAACCCCTTCATCCACCGTCAACAGATTCAGGCCCTCATCATTCACGGGTGACGGCCAACGCCGTCAAGTCGCATGCTTCGCACACTTGCCACCCTCACGCTGCCTTTGACGCTCGTTGCCTGCGCCGTGCAGGCGCAGACCACGGTCCCGTTCAAGATGGGGGGCCAGCCGCAAGGCTCGGTGCCCTTCAAGGAGACGCACGCGAGATGAATCGAATGGGAGACGCGTTCGATCACCTGCACTTGGCCGATCGAAAGAAGGAGCTCGAGACCTCGCTGCATTTCGCAGTGGTTCGCGGACAGGAGCCTGGACGATGAACATCATCGGAGTGAGGCGTGCGATCGCTTCCAGGTTTCCAGTCGAAGCGGCCGATGCTGACGACTTCTTGGCACAGTGCGTCGAGAATCTGATGTCGGGGCTGAAGGCCGATGCCAGGCGATGGGCTTGGCCGATGATTCCTCCCAATCTCAAAAAGTTGTTCATTGACTTTTGGGGTGAACCGGACGTCTGACCGCGCATGGACATTCCCTGCTACAAGTCACCCACATGAACATTCGCGAGCTTCAGCCGCAGGAACTTCAGCCGCTGCTCCGCCTGTACACGCACCTGCACGAGCATGACGACCCGCTGCCGCCCATCTCAGCCATCGAGACCGTCTGGGCTGAGGCTCTCGCCAATCCACGCATCAAGTACTTCGGCGGCTTTGCCGAAGCCGATCTGGTCTCGAGCTGCACGCTCACCGTCATTCCGAACCTCACTCGCGCTTGCCGGCCCTACGGGCTGATCGAGAACGTCGTCACCCATGCGGCGCATCGTGGGCAAGGCTGGGGCAAAGCCCTCCTTGCACAGGCCCTGGCTGAAGCCTGGAAGCAAGGGTGCTACAAGGTCATGCTGCTCACCGGCCGCAAGGACGAGGGCACTTTGCAGTTCTACGAGCAAGCGGGATTCGATCGCCACGGAAAGCAAGCCTTCGTGGCGAAGCCCGCAGATGGGGGGGACAGCAAGGTGGAAGCTCCACGATGAGATCGATCAATCGGCACTTCAGGCTCGAAGGCTGGCTGATGATCGGCGTCTTTCTGGCCCCGTTCGCGCTGGGACTCATTGCGGCCCTGGTACTCCCCGCGTTTGTGGCCCCAGGCAAGAACTCCGTCGACTCTCCCGATGCGGCCATTGCAGCGTCAAGGCAGGCTTGGCGCTCAGTCTCCGAGAAGACGAGCCAGTCGTCATTCAGTCCAGCCAGCACGGCTCGATTCGAGCCTTACTCCGCGACGCTGGAAGATGGCGTCTGGGTCGTGCGTGGCACCGCTGCAGCCGGCTACCGAGGAGAGATTCTCGTCACGCGGGTGCGGCAAGGTGACGGCACCGTCGAGGTGAGGAGCGAGGCCATCAAATGACCAGCGCCACGACAAGCATGACTTCCATCTTTCTGATCCGCCATGGCGCCTACGACGAAGGGCAGGTCGACGGTGCGGGCCCGCACGTCGATCTCGGGCTGTCCGATGAGGGGAAACTGCAGGCGCAGGCACTGGCCGACAGGCTTCGCCTCGGCAAGGAAATCCACGCCGACGCCCTCTACGCCAGCACGCTGCCAAGAGCTCGGCAGACTGCGGACATCCTGGCCCCGGCGCTCGGCCTTTCTGCCGTGCCGGAACAAGACCTGGAGGAATGGCGGAGCGACGACGGCACGATGGACACCAACGAGTTCACCACCCTCTGGCAGAGCCTGAGCGAGCGAGACCGGCAATTCCATCGCTTCGCCCCTGGCTGCGAAACCACCATCGAGTTCAGTGCCCGGGTGCAATCGGCACTCCACGCGATCGTCAAGAAACACCTCGGGCAGACCGCCGTGCTCGTGGTCCATGGCGGCGTGATCCAGGTGGCCTTTCAGTACTTCTTCGGCTACGGAGATGCCGCCTTTCGGCGCGCCTACCCTGCTGTCGGCTACACCTCCATCACCCACTGGAACCTGCCAATGAACACCAGCAAGTGGGTCCTCGAATCATCGAATGACAGGCATCATCTGAGAAGGTCTGCGTGAGTCCGCTCCGCCGCTAGAATCGCTCCCGATCCCGTGCCTCCTGCGCCGGGACGCCTTCCCCGGAACATCCCACCCATCGGTGCGGCCTATCGCCAAGCGAACCCGTCTTCGTTCCCGACCTTGAATCGTCGACCGCGTTGTTTCTCCCGCTGAAGCCGGAGACCCACGCGCTCGCCTGCTGACCCCCTCAGTTTCGTTGTCCTGACCGGCTGCGCATCGACGCAGCCGCGCGAAGCTGTGCGACTGCCATCCACATGCCATGACCTCCCAATCCTCTCCCCGTCTTCACGATGTCGTCATCGCCGGCGCCGGCCCCGTCGGCCTCTTCCTCGCCTGCGAACTCGCGCTGGCCCGGCTCGACGTGCTGGTCCTCGAACGGGCCGACAGCCCCGCAACCCCGTTGAAGGCGGCGCCGCTCGGCACCCGCGGCCTGTCCGTCGCGACCGGCGAGGCCTTCCACCGCCGCGGGCTCCTCGACGACCTCCTCGCCACCGCGGCGGCTGCAACGGGCGCTCCACGCAAAGCCCAGGCCGGTCATTTCGCGGGCATCGCGATCGACGCCGCCAGGATCGACCCGTCTCGCTGGACGTACCGCCTGCCGAACCCGGCCTCCAGCAATTTCGCGGCCGACATGGCATCGGTGGAATCGGTGCTCGCGGCACGGGCGCTCGCGCTGGGCGTCGACATCCGCCGCGGCCTCGCAGTCACCGGGTTCGATGATCGCGGCGACCACGTCCTCGTCCACACCGGTAGCCTCTCGGTCCAGGCGAAGTGGCTGGTCGGCTGCGATGGTGGCCGCAGCACGGTTCGCAAGCTGGGCGACTTCGAGTTCCCCGGCACCGAGCCCGAATTCACCGCGTACTCGGCGCTGGTGGACATCGCCGACCCCGAGAAGCTGCGCCCCGGTCGCAATGCCACACCCGTCGGCTTCTACATGAACCAGCCGGGCCAGATCGCCATCGCCGACTTTGATGGCGGCGCCTTCAACCGATCGGAGGCGATCACGCTCGAGCACCTGCAGGTGGTGCTTCGCCGCGTGTCGGGCACCGATGTCACGCTGTCCGCCGTCCACCTCGCCACCAGCTTCACCGACCGCGCGCGGCTCGTCACGGCGTACCGCAAGGGCCGCGTGTTGCTCGCCGGCGATGCGGCGCACATCCATTCCGCACTCGGCGGCCAGGGCCTGAACGCGGGCCTGGGCGACGCGATGAACCTCGGCTGGAAACTCGCGGCCACGGTCCGCGGCACGGCGCCTGCCGGGCTGCTCGACACCTACCAGGCGGAGCGGCACCCGGTGGGGCAGTGGCTGCTGGACTGGACGCGCGCGCAAGTCGCGATCATGCGGCCGGGTCCGCAGGGGCGGGCCCTCGAAAGCATCCTGCGCGACCTGATGAGCACACCCGACGGGTCCACCTACTTTGCCGGGCAGCTGTGGGACCTCTCGCTGCGCTATGACCTGGGCGGCAGGCACCCGCTGACCGGTTGCAGCGCGCCCGATCTCGAGTTCGACGACGGCAGCAGGCTCGCGTCGCACCTCCATGACGGCGCAGGCCTGCTGGTCGATCTCGACGGCTCGCATCCCTTGCGGCACAGCGCTGCGCCGTGGAGCGATCGAATCAGCTACGTGGCCGGCAACGCGAAGCAACCGCTCGGCCTGGCGGCCCTGCTGGTGCGCCCGGACGGCTTTGTCGCCTGGGCGTGCGACGGGCCGCCGTCGCACGACGAGGTTCGCCTGGCAGCCATGCGCTGGTTCGGCTCGCCGCATCCGGTGGCGCGATAGCGTCAGAAGCGGTATTGGGCAGAAACCGCGACGATGTCGCTGCGCAGCTTGTACGTACCTTGCAGCGTGCTGGCGGTGGACGAAGTGAGGTTCACGCTCGTGTCCTTGATGAACAAGTGCGTGTAGCCAACACTGCAGGTCAGCGACTCGCCCACCCGCCATGTCGCCCCGAGGGACAGCCACCTTCGGCTGACGTCAGGGACGCGGACGTCTCGCACCGCATCGGTGACGGGGGTCTGGTCATAGGCGGCACCGCCACGAAAGGTCCAGCTGTCGTTGGCCCGGTACTCCGTGCCGATCGAGTAGAACGACGTGTTCCGATAGCCGAAGTGCAGCGTCTCGTCGGGCAGGTTGGATGCGAAGTCCAGCACCACGCTGCCGAACTTTTCCCATGACGTGCGCGAGTAGTCCGCCATCACGGTCCACTGGTCGTCGAGTCGCTGGCTGACACTGAGCGTCCAGGACGACGGCATCGTCAGCTCGGTGCTCGCGCTCGTGCTCACGAAGGTGCCGGGCCTGGCCGCGGACAGCACGGCGTTGGCGGCCGGGGGGATCGAGAAGTCGACCTGGGCGCTCTTCGGCTTGTGCCTGACCTCCGAGCGATAGGCCAATCCGATCGTCGTCCCGTCAGCCGGGCGCAGCAGGCCGCCGAGCGTGTAGCCGACCGCGGTGTCGTGGCCGTCGATGTCGATGTATCCGTCCGCACTGGTCGGGGAGAAGCCGGAGACGCTGGAAGCGGCCAGGAGAGCGCCGAAGTCGATCGCGTCGCGCAACTTCACCTCCATGCGCTCGGCGAACACCGAGGCGCCGAGCGACAGGACCTCGTTCACCTTGTAGGACCCCGCCACGCCGGCGTCGACGGCCTTGAGCTCTGTTCTCACGCCTTGGTAACGGCCGACCCAGCCATCGTCGTATTCGGTCTTGAAGCCGAACGGCGCCGTGATGGAGAAGCCGAGATGGATTCGATCCGTCAGAGGCGTGTGGAAGTACAGCGACGGCACCGCAGCGGTGTCGCCGGCGTTGCCGCCATGGCCTCCGGACAGCGGGCGGCCCAGCGCGTCATGGCCCGTGCCGTCGAACCTGACGGCGTAGTCGATGACCGCGACATCGGCCTGGATCAACCGGCCGTTCAGCAGCGTCATGGCGGCGGGGTTGTTCGCGATCACGGTGGCGTCTCCGCCTTCGCTGATCGAGCCCGCGAAGGCGCGCCCCTGGCCAGTGGCACTCTGCTCCTTGAGCTGGAAGGCAGCCGCGTTGGCCGTGCCGACGCAGGCGAGGCTGGCCGCGATGGCGAGTAGAGTCTGATGCTGTACCTTGATGGAATTCATGTGGGTGTCGGTTTCATGGAGGGGTGGGGTGGCGCGACCTATGCCGGCAGCCGCAGCTGCTTGCGCAGGCTCTTGTCAAACGCGGCTGCCGGGACGAACCGACGAAGCAGGCTCACTTGTCGCGCGAATCCACCTGCGGCGTAGCGGCGGCGCGGGTTTGCCGCGAAGCAGGCCTTCAAGACGGTTTGCGCCACCGACTCCGGCGAGTCGGCGTTTTTCATCACGTCGCGCATGACAGCCTCCGCGTTCGAGCGTGCGGACTTGTAGTTGTCGAGCGGTTGGTCAGCCTGGATCAGATTGCTCTCGAACGAAGTCCGTGTGTACGCGGGTTCGACGAGCACCACCCTGACACCCGCGTCCCTGACCTCATGGTCCAGCGACTCGGAATAGCCTTCCACGGCGTGCTTGCTCGATGCATACAGCGCCATGTAAGGGGCCGGGATCAGTCCCATGACGGAGCTGATGTTGACGATCCGGCCCCGCCCCTGCCGGCGCATGACGGGAAGGACGGCGTTCGTGGTCCGCATCACGCCGAACACATTGACGGCGAAGAGTGACTTCGCCTGCTCGATGGATGACTCCTCCGCGCCGCCCATCAGCCCGACCCCTGCGTTGTTGACCAGCAGATCGATGCGGCCGGCCTTTGCAAGCACTTCGCCGAACGCGGCCTCGACTGACGCATCGCTGGTGACATCGCAAACCAGGTACTCGACACCCGCGGACTTCGACGGCGGAGGTTTGCGACAGGTGCCGAAGACCCGGTATCCGGCCCGCGCCAGTGCCAGCGCGGTGGCCTCTCCGATACCGCCCGATGCCCCGGTGACKATCGCGACGCCATCCTGCTGCTTGTGGTCGTTGGACATTCATTGCTCCTTGGTTGAAATGTGGTCACGCCGGACGCGGAACCAGGCGGCGTACAGTGCCGGCACGAAGACGAGGGTGAGCGCCGTGGCCACGACGAGGCCGCCCATGATCGAGATGGCCATCGGCCCCCAGAAGACGCTGTGCGTGAGCGGGATCATGGCCAGCACCGCGGCGGCGGCGGTCAGCACCACGGGGCGCGAGCGCCGTACCGTGGCGTCGACGATGGCGGTCCAGGGCGCCACGCCGCGCGCGATGTCCTGGTCGATCTGGTCGACCAGGATGATCGAGTTGCGCATGATCATGCCGCTCAGGGCGATCACGCCCAGCAGCGCGACGAAGCCGAATGGCGCCTGGAACAGCAGCAGCGCCGGCACCACGCCGATCAGCGCCAGCGGCGCCGTCATGAACACCATGAACAGGCGTGAAAAGCTCTGCAACTGGATCATCAGCAGAGTCAGCATCACCGCGAACATCGCCGGGAACACCGCGAACAGTGCCTTGTTGGCCTTGTCGCTCTCCTCGATGGCGCCGCCGTCCTCGAGGCGGTAGCCCGTGGGCAAGCTGTCGACGATCGGCTGCAGCAACGGCCGGATCTTCGCGGTGGCGTCCGGACCCTGCACGCCGTCGGCGACGTCGCTGCGCACGGTGAGCACCATGTCGCGGTTGCGTCGCCACAGCACCGGCTCCTCGAAGCCCGGCTCCACGCGGGCCAGCTGCGACAGCGGAACGGTCACGCCGCTGCGCGTGAACACGGGCAGGTCGCCCAGTCGACCGATGCTCTTGCGCTCCTCGGGTGTCGCTCGCACGACCACGTCGATGAGCTCTTCGCCACGGCGGATCTGCGTCACGGGTGCGCCGTCCAGCGTGGTCTGCACCAGGCCCTGGATGTCGGCCGTGGACAGGCCCAGCAGCCGTGCCTTGTCCTGGTCGACGTGGACCCTCATCGAGCGGACCTGCTCGTTCCAGTCCAACTGCGTGTCACGCACCAGCAGGCTCTGGCGCACCGCGTCGCGCACCTTGTAGGCGATCTCCCTCACCTGCGCCTTGTCGGGGCCGATGACACGGAACTGGACCGGGAAACCCACCGGCGGGCCGAACTCCAGGCGCGTGACGCGCGCGTTGACGTCCGGCAACGCCTCGTCCTTGGCGAACAGGTCCATCAGCCGGGCGCGCACACGTTCGCGCTGTTCAATGCCCGCCGTCTTGACGACGAACTGTGCGAAGCCCGGGTTCGGCAACTCCGGCAGGATCGACAGATAGAAGCGCGGCGTGCCGGCACCGGTGTAAGCGGTGAAGAATTCGATGTCCGGGTCTTTCGCCAGTCGGGCTTCGAGCAGCTTCACCTGGCGCTCGGTCGCGGCGAAAGACGCCCCTTCGCGCAGTCTCAGGTCCACCAGCAGTTCCGGCCGCGATGCGGTGGGGAAGAACTGCTGCTGTACCGTCAGCATGCCGGTACCGGCGATGGCGAAGAGCAGCACCGTGGCGCCGAGCACCCAGGCCCGGCGCTGCACCGCCCAATCGATGACGGCGCGCAGCCGGTGGTAGACGGGCCGGTCGTAGACGTCGTGGTGCGTGCCGGCGGCCAGGTTCTTCGGCAACAGCAGCACGCCCAGGTACGGCGTGAAGATCACGGCCACCAGCCACGACAGGATCAGCGCCAGCCCGACGACCCAGAAGATGCCGCCCGCGTACTGGCCGGCGATCGACTTGGCGAAACCCACCGGCATGAACCCGGCGGCCGTGATCAACGTGCCGGTCAGCATCGGAAGCGCCGTGGTCGTGTAGGCGTAGGTGGCAGCGCGCAGCCGGTCCCAGCCTTCCTCCAGCTTCACCACCATCATCTCCACCGCGATGATGGCGTCGTCGACCAACAAGCCCAGCGCGATGATCAGCGCGCCCAGCGAGATGCGGTCCAGGGCCCAGCCGGCCGCGTGCATGACGGCCGCCACCAGCCCGAGCACCAGCGGCACCGACGCGGCCACCACGATGCCGGTGCGCCAGCCCAGGAACAGGAAGGACACGGCCAGCACGATGGCCAGCGCTTCCAGGAACGAGCGCTCGAATTCCCAGACCGACTCCTCCACCACGCGCGGCTGGTCGGCGTACTGCTGGATCTCCACGCCCGCCGGCAGTTCCTGCCGCACCTGCGCCAGCCGCTGTTCCAGCGCGTGCCCGAAGTCCAGCACGTTGCCGTTGGCCTGCATCGTCACGCCGATGGCCAGCACCGGCACGCCGTTGTGGCGGATGGTCAGGCTCGGCGGATCCTCGTAGCCGGTGCGCACGGTGGCGATGTCGGCCAGCCGCAGCAGCTGGCCACCCACTTCCAGCGTCACGTTGGAAACGTCCGCGGTGCCGTGCAATCCGCCGTCCACGCGCACCTGCACGCGGTCGTGCGTGGCATCGGCCGAACCGGCCGGGGCCACCAGGTTCTGGCGCGCCAGCGCGTCGAACACGGCGGTCGGCGCGATGCCGAGTGCGGCCAGCCGCCGGGTGGACAGCTCCACGTACACGCGCTCGGCCTGCTTGCCCAGAACGTCGACCTTGCCGACGCCGTCCACGCCCTGGATGCGCCGCTTCACGTCTTCGGTGACCGCCAGCAGCTCGGCCATCGACAGCTCGGGCGCGCTCAACGCGTAGAGCACGCTGTAGCGGTCGTTGTACTCGTCGTTGAAGAAGGGCCCGCGCACGCCGTCGGGGAACTCCTGGCGCACATCGCCGATCTTCTTGCGCACCTGGTACCAGGCGTTGTCCAGCTCCGCCTTGCTCGRGCCGCCCTTCATGTACAGCGTGACACCGCCATAACCCTGGCGTGCGAAGCTGCGCACGGATTCGAAGTGATCCAGCTCCTGCAGCCGGCGCTCGATGCGGTTGAGCACCTGGTCTTGCACGTCCTGCGCGGTGGCGCCGGGCCACACGACGATGGCCGTCATTTGCGGCACGTCGAAGTTGGGGTCCTCCAGACGGCCCAAGCGGCTGAAGGACATGACGCCGACGATGAGCGTCGCGATGATCAGGAACAGCACCATCGGCTGGTGCGTGACGGCCCATTCCGAGAGATTGAAGCGCTTCATGACTGCCCTTGCGAGCTGCTCTTGGTGACGGGGGCGGGCCCGGCTTCGGGCGAACGTTCGACGGCCCGCACCTTGATGCCGGCATCGAGCTTCTGGGCACCGACGCTGACCACCCGGCTGCCGGCGGCCAGGCCGGTGACGCGCACCGACGCGTCGTCCGCGCCGACCACCTGCACGGGCTGGAACGCCAGGCCCGAGCCCTTGGCATCCAGCACCCAGACGCCCGCGGAGCCGCTGGCCTTCACCAGCGCAGTGACCGGCAGGGCGGCCGTCGGCGCACCCGCGGTCGGGTCGGACAGGTTCAGCTGCATGGTGCTGCCCAGTGGCAGCGCCGCGACCTGCGCGCGCGATTCGGGGGTCGCGGCATAGCGCACGCGGAAGGTCCGGCCCTGCGCGCTGGCCAGTGGCGAGAGTTCGCGCAACACCAGCCGCAGCGGCGCTTTTGCGTCTTGCGCCGCGCCCTGCCAGGGCGTGGCCACGGCGGCGAGGGTCCGCGCCCGGCCCACCCATTCCTCCGGCAGGTCGGCGACGATCTCGCGTTCCCCGTCACGGGCCAGCGACAGCACGGGTTGGCCCTCGGTGACCACCTGGCCACGCTCGAAGCGCAGCGCCGTCACCACGCCGGCATAGGGCGCCACCAGCGTGGCATAGCCTTCGCGGTTGCGCGCCAGGTCGAGCTGGCGGCGGGCCTGGTCCAGGCGAGCCGCAGCTGCGTCGGCACGCGCCTTCTGGCGCTCATGGTCGGCAGCGCCCACCGAACCGTCGGCGAGCAGGCGGCGCATGCGCGCCTCGTCGGACGCGGCCTGTTGCGCATCCACGGAAGCAGCCTGCACCTGGTCGGCAGCGGCCCTCGCGCCCAACTGATAGTCGGCAGGGTCGAGGCGAGCGAGTGCCTGGCCGGCCTTCACGACATCACCGACCTCGATCAGACGCTCGACCACCTTGCCGCCGGCGCGAAAACCCAGGTCCGTCTCGACACGCGCTCGAACCACGGAGGTGAAGGCGCGCGTCTGCGCGGACGCCGTCTCGGTCACCGTGGTCACGAAGACCGGCTTGACGATGGCGGCAGGAGCGCCTGGCTTGCTGCAGGCGGCCGACAGCGCGCTGGCAGCGACCATGACCGTGAGGGTCATGGCGGGGGAGATCCTGTTCATCGGGGCGTCCTTGCGGCAAGAGAAGTCGAGACAACACCGGTCCGAGGCGGCGCGAAGCCCCCGCCCAGTGCCTTGTAGAGTTGAACGTCGGCCAGCACCTGCTGAAGGCGACTGCTCGACAGGGCGAGTTCGCTGGCCAGCACCGAACGCTGTACGTCCAGCAACACCAGCAGGTCGATCTGGCCTTCGCGCTGCAGCGACCGGGCGCGCTGCAGCGAGCGGCGGCGGTGGTCGACGGTGCGGCTCAGCGCGGCAGCGCGCTCGGCCTCTTCGGTGCGCACCAGCAGGCTGTCCTCGACTTCCTGCACGGCCACCAGCACCGCCTTCTGCCAGGCCAGCAGGGCCTCCTCGGCCCGCGCCGACTGCACGCGGATGCCGGCGTCGATGCGCCCGGCATTGAAGATCGGCGCGGCAAACGCCAGCGCGACGTTCGAAAAATGCACCGGCGCGAGATCCAGCGCGTTCAGCCGCAGGTCCTCGCGGCCGAACAGGGCGCTCAGGAACAGCTTGGGCCACCACTGCGCGCGTGCCTCGGCGCCGCGCAGCGTCTCGGCCGCGACGCGCGCCTCGGCGGCGATC
>NZ_JBFUCB010000147.1:0-11137 GCF_056405435.1 Rhizobacter sp. P1_G5
CTGGCCGCGCTGCACGACCTGGGGCACGAGGGCGGGCGCGCGCGCTTCGCGGCCGAGCAGGCCGCCCTGCAGCGCACGCTGGCGACGATGGACGGCTTTCGCGCGGGGCTGGCGCAGGCCTTCCCGTGGCCGCATGCGCACGCGGCGGCCTTGCCCGACGACGCGGTCGTCTGCCGCTGCGAGGCCGTCACGGCCGGCGAGTTGCGCCACAGCGTGCGGGCGCTGGGCAGCCAGGAGCTGAACCGCGYCAAGGCCTTCAGCCGCGTCGGCATGGGCCGCTGCCAGGGCCGCTTCTGTGCCCATGCGGCGGCCGAGATCGTCGCCGCGAGCGCGCACATCCCGATCGAGCAGGTCGGCCGGCTGCGCGGCCAGGCGCCGGTGAAGCCGCTGCTGATGAGCACGCAGGAGGCCGGCGATGAGTGAAGTCCTGCGCAGCGACGTGCTGGTCATCGGCGGCGGCCTGATGGGCACGACGACGGCGCTGTTCCTGCGCCGCCGGCACGGCCTGAGCGTGCGGCTGCTGGAGCGCGAGCTGATCGGGCGCCAGGCCAGCGGCACCAACTTCGGCAACGTGCGCCGCCAGGGCCGCGCGCTCGAGCAGATCCCGCTCGCGAACCGCGCGCGCGCCGTGTGGGGCCGCGTCAACGAGCTGCTGGGCGAGGACCTCGAGTTCGTGCCCTACGGCCACCTGCGCGTCTGCTACACCGACCAGCAGGCGGCCCGGCTGGAACAGCACGTGCGCGAGGTGCAGCCGCTCGGCCTGGACCTGCAGATGTTCAGCGCCGCGGCGTTGCGCGAGCGCTGGGGCATCTTCAGCGATGCGGTGGTGGCGGGCTCGCTGTCGCCGCTGGACGGGCATGCCAACCCGCGCCTGGCCGGGCCGGCCTTCGCGCGCGCGGCGCAGCGCGCCGGCGCGCACATCCACGAGCACAGCGAGGTCGCGCAGGTCGAGCGCGAGGGCGGCGAGTTCGTCGCGCACACGGTCGACGGGCGCCGCTACCGAGCGGCCCAGCTGCTGGTGACCACCGGGGCCTGGTCGGCGCGCTTTGCGCAGGCCTTCGGCGAGCCGGTGCCGCTGGACGCGCGCGGCCCGCAGATGGGCGTGACCGAGCCGCTGCCGTATGCGATCGGGCCGTCGATCGGGGTGTCGACGCCGATCGAGACCGAGGGCCTGTACTTCCGCCAGATCGCGCGCGGCAACATCGTCTTCGGCGGCGGGCTCAAGGGCCCGGCGCTGTGCGATCCGGTGCGCTCGCAGGTGCTGCCCGACAACACGCTGCGCCAGCTGCGCGAGCTGCGCCGCTTCGTGCCGGCGTTCGAGAACGTGCAGCTGATCCGCGTCTGGAGCGGCATCGAGGGCTACACCGGCGATGCGGTGCCGGTGCTGGGGCCGAGCGTGCGCGTGCCCGGGCTGCACTACGCGTTCGGCTTCAACGGCGAGGGCTTTGCGATCAGCCCGGGCGTCGGCGAGGTGATGGCCGAGCTGCTGGCGACCGGGCGCACGTCGACGCCGATCGAGGCGTTCTCGATCGGGCGCTTCGCGGCGGCGCGGCAGGATCAGGCCATGACCACGTAGACCTTGCGCAGGGTTTCGGTGATGTGCCAGACACCCGTTGTGTCGGCCGGGAAGAACAGCGTGTCGCCGGCGCGGATCTGCTGCGCCTGGCCGCCGGTCGGCGTGAAGCTGCAGGCGCCCGCCAGGATGTGCATCACCTCGGCCTGCACCAGCTGGCGCTCGAAGCGGCCGGGCGTGCATTCCCAGAGGCCGCTGCGGTTGCCGCCGGCACCGGCGAGTTCGACGGCCAGGCCGCGGGTGGTGCTCGCCGGCTCGGACAGCGGGCGCGCGACCGGGCCCTCGTCCTGCAGACCGGGGAGCGTGGCGGATTGGCGGAGGATCTGGATCGTCATGGCGGGTGCGGGGAGTGAAAGAGACGCGCAGTCTGGCCGGCACGCCGCCGTGCCGATAGGACGCCCTTGTCGTACCGCAGGATCTGCGCGCCGCGTGACGCACAACGCAATTCGATGCTGCGCTGCAGGCGCTGAACGGTGCCGCGCGCGGCCGGGCCGCTCTTAAGCTGCAAGGCATGTGCAGCCTCCCGAACGACCCCGCCGCGCCCGCGCCGCCGCGCCGCCGCACGCACTCGATGGCGCCGGTGCTGGCCTACATCGACGCCCACCTGGCCGAGCCGCTGTCGCTGCAGGGGCTGGCCGCGCTCACCGGCCTGAGCGTATGGCGCTTCGCGACGGTGTTCCGCGAGCGCGTCGGCATCGCGCCGCACCGCTACGTGGACCTGCAGCGCGTGCGCCATGCCCAGGCCCTGCTGCGCCAGGGCGCGACGCTGGCCGGTGCGGCCAGCGAGGCCGGCTTCTGCGACCAGAGCCACCTGTCGCGCCGCTTCAAGCGCGTCTGCGGCATGACGCCGGGGCAGTACCAGTCGCGCCAGTCTTCTCCCTGCGCCATCAACCCCTGACGGAACGAACCACCATGCCCTTGCAGAACTTCAAAGTCCTCACCTTCGACGTCGTCGGCACGCTGATCGATTTCGAGGGCGGGATGCTGCGCTACCTGCGCCAGGCGGTGCCCGGCGCCGCGGTGACGGACGACGCCTTCCTCGCCGCCTACCGCCGGGCCCGGGCCAGCGACGCCGCCGGCTGGTACCCGGACGACCTGGTGCGCGTGTGGCATGCGATCGCGCCCGGCCTCGGCCTGCCCGACTCGGCCGCGCTGGCCGAGGGCCTGCGCGACTCGGTGGCGGTGTGGCCGGCGTTCCCCGATTCGGTGGCGGCGCTGAAGCGGCTGCGCGCGCGCTTCAAGCTGGTCGCGATGACGAATGCGCAGCGCTGGGCGCTGTCGCACTTCGAGAAGACGCTGGAGATGCCGTTCGACGACAGCGTCAGCTGCGACGACGCGCTGTGCGAGAAGCCCGACCCGCAGTTCTTCGCGTTCGCGCGCGGCCGCCTCAGCACGCGCGGCTTCACCCGCGCCGACAACCTGCACGTGGCGCAGAGCCAGTACCACGACATCGGCGTCGCGAAGCGGCTGGGTCTTGCGACCTGCTGGATCGAGCGGCGCCACGGCCAGCCCGGTTTCGGCGGCACGCTGGAGGTCCAGGAGCTGACCCGGCCCGACCATCACTTCCACACGCTGGCCCAGCTGGCGGATGCGGTCGATGCCGGGCACTGACGAGATCGCCGACCTGCTGCCGGCCCTGCAGGCGCTGCGGCGCGACCTGCATGCGCACCCGGAGCTGGCGTTCAAGGAGCACCGCACCGCGGGGATCGTGGCCTCAGCGTTGCGTGAACTCGGCCTGGAGGTGCACGAGGGCGTGGGCGGCACCGGCGTGGTGGGCGTGCTGCGCCACGGGGCCGGGCGCAGCCTCGCCTTGCGCGCCGACATGGACGCGTTGCCGATGGCGGAGCGCAGCGACCTGGCCCATGCCAGCCAGGTGGCCGGCGTGCACCATGGCTGCGGCCACGACGGGCACACCGCGATGCTGCTGGGCGCGGCGCGGCAGCTGGCGCGCAGCCGGCGCTTTGCCGGCACGGTGAACTTCGTGTTCCAGCCGGCCGAGGAAGGCCATGGCGGGGCGCGCGCGATGGTCCAGGATGCCTTGTTCGAGCGCTTCCCGAGCGATGCCGTGTACGCCTTGCACAACTGGCCCGACCTGCCGCTGGGCCAGGCGCAGACGCGCGCCGGCCCGATCATGGCGGCCGCGGACCGCTTCGACATCCTGGTGCGCGGCCGGGGCGGCCATGCCGCGCAGCCGCACCAGACGCCGGATGCGATCCTCGCCGCCAGCCAGCTGGTGACCCAGCTCAACACCATCGTGGCGCGGCGCATCGACCCGGGCGAGTCGGCGGTGCTGTCGGTCACGCGCATCGAGGGCGGGCATTCGCACAACGTGCTGCCGGCCGAGGTGGCCGTCACCGGCACGGTGCGCAGCTTCGATGCGGCGACGCAGGACCGCATCGAGGCGGCGCTGCGCGCGGTCGCGCAAGGCGTGGCCCAGGCCAGCGAGACGGCGATCGAGGTGACCTACACGCGCTACTACCCGGCCACGGTCAACAGTGCGGCCGAGGCCGAGACGGCGCTGGCGGCGGCCCGGGCCTGCGGGCTGCAGGCCGGCGTGGCGGCGCGCCCGGCGTTCACGTCGGAGGACTTCGCGTTCATGCTGCAGGTGCGCCCCGGCGCCTACCTGTGGCTGGGGCAGGGCGCCGGCGAGGCCGCCCCGCGGCCGACGCGGCCGCTGCACCACCCGTGCTACGACTTCAACGATGCGGCGCTGCCGCTGGGGATCGGCTGGTTCACGGCGCTGGTGGAGCGCGAGCTGGCGCCGGGCCGGGTCAGGGCTGGGCGGTGATGGTCTCGACCTTGATGTCTTCCACGGTCGCGCCGGCGCTGTTGGTGTGGAGGGCGCGGATGATGCCGAATCCCTTGGCGAACCAGAGCGTGGACGGGCCGTCGCCGTTCGCCGCCGCGTCCGCATCCAGCGTCTTCACCCGGCACGCGTCCGTGAAGGTCTTGCCGGCCAGCGTCACCGTTTCGTAGCCCTCGAAGGTCCAGGTCTCCTGCCAGGAAGCCGTTTCGGTATGGCCCGCAGACGCGCCCGCCAGCACCGTGGTCACCTCGGTGTAGTTCAGCGTCTTGGAGTCGCCGGCCTGCATGGTCAGCGGCAGCGTGAAGCCGTCGGAGCGCACGGCCTTGGCAATGGCGTTGCCGTTGGCGTCGTAGAGGATCCCGCCCAGCAGACGGGTGCCGTTCGCGTCCTGCGACCAGTAGGTCGCGTTGCTGCGGACGGTGGTGGCGTCCGTGAACTCCACGGCAGCGTTGCGTACCGCGCCCTCGAAGGTTTCCTTGGCCATCCGGACGCCGTCGGGGACGCCGCCCGGATCGGTCACGGTGTAGGCCACGCCCTCGGTGATCTCGAAGCAGCCGGCAAAGCTGGCCGCGGCAGGCGTCGTGGGGGTGGTCGTCGCGGCGGGCGTGGAATCGCCGCCGCCGCCGCAGGCGGTCAGCGCCGCGCACAGGGTCGAAGCCAACAGGAAGGAGGTGGGCAGGGAGATCTTGGTTTGGGCGGGTGTCATGGGTTTGGAACGTACTGCGTGGAAAGACACCCCGAGCCTACGTGGACGGCTCGCCCCGGGAGCGTGCAGACTGCCGCCTTGTCGCGGATGAACCAGACGACATTCGCCGTTGCACTACTTTGCGTTGCAGAAACGCACGCGAAGCTCGCGCGGCGCCATGAAAAAGGGCGCCCGCAGGCGCCCCTTGTCGAAAGCCGACCGGCCTCAGTTCGCGGTCGAGAACTTGTAGTCCGTCTTCGACTTCGCGCGGATCTCGTCGCGGAACTTCGCGAGCTTCTGCTGGCCCAGGGCCTGCAGGATCTGCGGCTTCACTTCTTCGATCGACGGGACCTGCGCATCGCGCGTGTCTTCCAGCTTGATGATGTGGTAGCCGAACTGCGACTTCACCGGCTCCTGCGTCATCTCGCCCTTCTTCAGCTTGATCATCGCCTGCGAGAACTCGGGCACGTACGAACCGGGGTTGGCCCAGTCGAGGTCGCCGCCGTTCTCACCCGATCCCGGGTCCTTCGAATTCTTCTTCGCCAGGTCCTCGAACTTCGCGCCGCCCTTGATCTGCGCGATCAGGGCCTTCGCGTCTTCTTCCTTCTCGACCAGGATGTGGCGGGCGTGGTATTCGGTGCCGGCCGAGCGGGCCTTGAACTTGTCGTACTCGGCCTGCACGTCGGCGTCGAGCACCGGGTTCTTCTTCTGGTAGTCGCTGAACAGCTCGCGGATCAGGATGCTCTGGCGGGCCAGCTCGAGCTGCTGCTTGTAGTCGTTGCTGTTGGTCAGGCCGCGCTTCTCGGCTTCCTGCATGAACATCTCGCGCAGCACGACCTCGTCGCGCACCTGCGCTTCGAGTTCGGCCGTGCGCGGCTGGGCGCCTTGCGGACCGGGCTTGGTGGCTTGCGCCATCAGCGCTTCGACGCGCGACTTCGGCACGGGCTTGCCGTTGACGATCGCCACGTTCTGGGCCATCGCCGCCGGCACGAGCAGGGCAGCACTGATCACCAGCATCGAAGCGTGGCGGGCAAGGGTCGACTTCTTCATGGGCTTATGGCCTTTCAACGGGGAATCGAATGGGTGCGCTATGGGATTGGATATCGGGGGGCTGCCGTGGGACCCCTTCGGGCCACCGTCACGTCTTCGGATCAGCGTTCACCCGGTGCGCGGGCCTCGATGGCAAGGGCGTGGATGCCGCGCGGAATCAAGGTTCGCAGGGCATCATATACGAGGCGGTGCCGCTTCAGACGTGACAGATCGTTGAACTGCGCGCTCACCACCTGCACGCTGAAATGCCGCCCCTCGCGCGCACCGGCATGGCCGGCATGCAGGTGGCTGTCGTCGGTGATCGCGAGGCTTTCCGGCTGCAGCGCTTCGCGCAGCGCGGCCTCGATCTCGTGCGAACTGACGGACATGCTCAACCCCTCTCCTGGGTCGGTTCCTTCGTCGGCTCCGGGGCCGGATCGGCCGGCGGCGCCGCCTTGTCGTCATCGGGCAGGTGACGGCTCAGGTAGACGCCCTGGCCCAGCACGAACGCCAGCATCAACCCGGTCGCGCCGAACACCTTGAAGGTGGCCCAGGTCGATTGCGTGTAGCTGTAGGCCACGTAGAGATTCAACAGGCCCATCAGCCCGAAGAAGGCGACCCATGCGAAATTGAGCCGCTGCCAGATGGCGGCCGGCAGCACCAGCTGCTCGCCCATCAGCTTCTGCGGGATGTTCTTGCCGAGCACGCTCTGGCTGAACCAGAACGCGAAGCCCATCACCCAGTACAGCACGCTGGGCTTCCACATGATGAAGGTGGCGTTGTGGAACCAGATGGTCGCGCCCCCCAGCACCACCACGAGGGCCAGCGTGACCCACAGCATCGTGTGCACCTTGCGGCGCATCAGCTTCAGCGTGAGCACCTGCAGCAAGGTGGCGGCGATCACCACCAGCGTGGCCAGCAGCACCGCGGCCTCGCTGGGGCCGACGCTGCCGCCCGAGACCAGGAAACCGAAATGCTCGCTCGCGAAGGCCGCCGCGGCGTCCTTGTTGGCATCGGCGAACTTGAAGGTGCCGAAGAACAGCAGCAGCGGCAGGAAATCGAGCAGCAGGGTCATCAGGGAGCGTCGACGGGGACGAAGTGGCGGCCGGAGTTACGGCTTGGGGGCGAAGTCTATCGCCGCGGAATTGATGCAGAAGCGCTCGCCGGTCGGCTCCGGGCCATCTTCGAAGACGTGGCCCAGGTGCGAGCCGCAGTTGTTGCAGCGCACCTCGACGCGCACCATGCCGTGGCTGCGGTCGACCACGCGCTCGATCACCTCGCTGTTGATCGGCTCCCAGTAGCTCGGCCAGCCGCAGCCGGCGTCGAACTTGGTGTCGGATGCGAACAGCGGCGTGCCGCAGCCGACGCAATCGTAGCGGCCGGCCTTGAAGTGATCCCAGTACTTGCCGGTGAAGGCGCGCTCGGTGGCGGCGTGGCGCGCCACCTCGTACTGCATCGGGCTCAGCTGGGCGCGCCATTCGGCGTCGGTCTTGGCGACGGCGTACGGGCTGTCGTCGCCGGGGCGGTGGTCGTGGTCGTTCGAACTCATGATGAACAGGACACCTCGATGTGTTGCGCCCAGTCGGGCGGGAAATCGGCATACGCCGCGTGCTCGGGCTGTTCGTCGAAGGGCGCGGACAGAACTTTCAGCAGCCGCTGTACCTCGCTGAAATCACCCGTCCGTGCCGCGCGGATCGCGGTATCGGCCAGGTGGTTGCGAAGCACGTACTTGGGGTTCACCCGGTTCATCCGCAAGGCGCGTTCGGCATCGACGCTGCCTTCGGAGCGCAGCCGCGCCGCATAGTTCCGTGCCCAGGCGTCGAAGGCCTCGCGGTCGATGAAGAGGTCGCGCAGCGCGCTGTTGGTGGCGCCGTCGCGGCTGTCGAAGCCGGCCAGCCGGCGGAAGGTGATGCTGAAGTCGGCGCGGTCGGCGGCCATGCGCTGCAGCAGGCCCTCGGCGAGCGCCCGGTCGCCGTCCTGCACGCCAGACAGTCCGAGCTTGGCGGCCATGCGCGCATCGAGCGTCGCGGCGAACTCGCTCTTGTAGGCCTCCAGCGCCTCGAGCGCATCGTCCTGCTCGCCGATCAGCGGCAGCAGCGCCTGGGCCAGCGCATGCAGGTTCCAGAACGCGACGTTCGGCTGGCGCGCATAGGCGTAGCGGCCCTGGTGGTCGGAGTGGTTGCAGACGTGGCCGGGGTCGAACGCATCGAGGAAGCCGTACGGGCCGTAGTCGATCGTGAGCCCGAGGATCGACATGTTGTCGGTGTTCATCACGCCGTGGCAGAAGCCGACGGCCTGCCAGTCGGCCATCAGGCGCGCGGTGCGCCGGGCCACCGCCTCGAGCAGCGCGACGGCGGGCTGTGCTGCACCGCGGCATTCGGGGTAGCCGATGTCGATCACGAAATCGACCAGCCGGCGCAGTGCGTCGACGTTCGGCTCGGTGTGCGCGAAATGCTCGAAGTGGCCGAAGCGGATGAACGACGGCGCGACGCGCGTGACGACCGCGGCGGTCTCGATCTCCTCGCGCCGCACCGGCAGCGCCGAGCCGGTGATGCTGAGTGCGCGCGTCGTCGGCACGCCCAGCGCGTGCATCGCCTCCGACGCCAGGAACTCGCGGATCGACGAGCGCAGCACCGCGCGGCCGTCGCCCATGCGTGAGTAGGGCGTCAGGCCGGCGCCCTTCAGCTGGATCTCCATCGGCCCGGCGGGCGTCTGCAGCTCGCCCAGCCACAGCGCGCGGCCGTCGCCCAGCTGGCCGGCCCAGACGCCGAACTGGTGGCCGCTGTAGACGCTGGCCAGCGGCTGCATCGGCGCCTCGGCGAGGTTGCCGCTGAGGGCGGCGAGCAGCCGCGGGTCGGAGGGCATATCACCCGGCAGGCCCAGCAGGCGGGCGCAATCGGCACTCCAGGCCACCCAGTGCGGGTCGGGCAGGACTTGCGGCGGCAGTTCGGTGAAGAACTCGCCGCCCAGCGCGGCGAAGCGGTTGGGCCAGTCGGCGCCCATCAGCGGTGGCAGCGGGGCCGCGATCGCGGCGGGAATCGGCAGGGCGCTCATAGGGCCGAAAGTGTAATGACCGTGCCGCGGCACGAGTTTTTTACGGGTAAACAGCCAGCCGGCCGGTGGTGGCGCCTCCCTATCATTCCCGCGTCGAAGACAAACGTTTTGCGCGCTGACGCGCACGAATCACCCGGGAGAAGTCGATGTCACGCCTGATGGGCCAGATGATGCAGATGCCCTTGCTGATCTCCTCGCTGGCCGTGCATGCCGCGCGGCATGCGGCGGACACCGAGATCGTCTCGAAGCGCTGCGAGGGCGACATCCACCGCACCACCTGGCAGGCGCTGGAGCTGCGCTCGCGCAAGCTCGCCCAGGCGCTGGCCCGGCTGGGCTGCGAGGCCGGCGACCGCGTCGCGACGCTGGCCTGGAACGGCTACCGCCACCTCGAGGTCTACTACGGCAGCTCCGGCTCGGGCCTCGTCTGCCACACCATCAACCCGCGGCTCTTTCCCGAGCAGATCGCGTGGATCGCCAACGATGCACAGGACAAGGTGCTGTGCTTCGACCTCGGCTTCCTGCCGCTGGTCGAGAAGCTCGCGCCGCAGCTCGGGCAGGTGAAGCACTTCGTGCTGATGACCGACCGCGCGCACATGCCGGCCGGCAGCCCCCTGCCGAACCTGGCCTGCTACGAAGAGCTGGTCGAGGCCGAGGACGGCAACTACGCCTGGCCGCAGTTCGACGAGAACACCGCGTCGAGCATCTGCTACACCTCGGGCACCACCGGCCACCCGAAGGGCGCCGTGTACAGCCACCGCTCGACGCTGCTGCACGCCTTCGCGGCGGCGCTGCCCGATTCGATGGCCTGCTCGGCCGCCGACGTGATCCTGCCGGTCGTGCCGATGTTCCACGTCAACGCCTGGGGCCTGCCGTATGCCGGCGCGCTGGTCGGCGCCAAGCTGGTGCTGCCGGGGCCGCACCTCGACGGCAAGTCGCTGTACGAGCTGTTCGAGACGGAACGCGTCACCTTCAGCGCCGGCGTGCCGACGGTGTGGCTCGGGCTGCTGAACTACGTGAAGCAGAACGGCCTGAAGTTCAGCAGCTTCCGCCGCACCGTGATCGGCGGCTCGGCCTGCCCGCCGTCGATGATGCGGGCGCTGGAAGAGGAGCACCATGTCGAGGTGATCCACGCCTGGGGCATGACCGAGATGTCGCCGCTGGGCACGCTGTCGAAGCTGAAGGCGAAGCACGTGGGCCTCGATGACGCGGCGCGCCACAAGCTGCTGGAAACCCAGGGCCGCGTGGTCTATGGCGTTGACATGCTGATCGTCGACGACGACCGGCGCCCGCTGCCCTGGGACGGCACCGCATCGGGCAACCTGCTGGTGCGCGGGCCGTGGGTGATCCAGAGCTACTTCGGGCAGAAGGAGTCTCCGCTGGTCGAGGTCGACGGCCAATCGTGGTTCCCGACCGGCGATGTCGCGACGATCAACCCTGACGGCTTCATGCAGATCACCGACCGCAGCAAGGACGTGATCAAGTCCGGCGGCGAGTGGATCAGCTCGATCGAGCTGGAGAACATCGCGATGGGCCACCCGGGCGTGCACGAGGCGGCGGTGATCGCCTGCGCCCACCCGAAGTGGGACGAGCGGCCGCTGCTGGTGGTGGTGCGCAAGCCGGGCGTCGCGCTGGAAGCCCGCGAGCTGCTCGGCTGGTTCGAGGGGCGCATCGCGAAATGGCAGATTCCGGACGACGTCGCTTTCGTCGACGAGATCCCGCACACCGCCACCGGCAAGATGCTGAAGCTGAAGCTGCGGGATCAGTTCAAGGCCTACAAGCTGCCGACTGCCTGAATTTGGTGAAGGCGCGGGCGGGGAGTCTGGGGCTCGCCGTCGCAGCGGTCTTCGCCCCTGGCGGGGCGAAGACTCCCCTGCGCTGACTGGTTTCATGGCCCGTCGCCCAAACTCCCGCCACTCACTTCGTTCGTTGTGGTCAAACAGTGGGCGACAGTCAGTGCACGAAGCGCGCTGGCGCGCGCGGGCCATGAAAC